>JAPPLJ010000046.1 GCA_028819475.1 Rhodospirillaceae bacterium | reverse complement strand
GGCAGTTCCGCCAGCACCCGCGCCGCCGCCGGCGACAGCGGCACCAGCCGCGCACCGGTCTTCGAATCCGCGAGCTTCAACTCGCCCGCTTCAAGATCGACATGCTTCCATTCGAGCGCGACGATCTCGTTGCGCCGGCACCCGGTCAGCATCAGCAGACGGATCGCCGCCGCCGGATGGACCGGCAGCCTTCCCTCCGCCTCCATCTCGTTCAGCACCGCCCCCAGGTGGCGGAACTCCGCCTCGGTCAGGAACCGCTCGCGCTTCGTCTCCTGATACTTGCGCACGTACCTGCACGGGTTGCCCCCGCTGCGCAGCTTCCACTCTTCGGCGAAGTTGAAGAGGCTGGTCCCGATCTCCAGCGCCCGGTTCGCCTGGTAGGGAATGTGGTGCAGATCGCGGTGCAGCTTGTCGATGTGCTCGCGCTCCACGTCCTCCACCGCCATGCCGCCGTAGGACGGCACGATGAAACGCTCGACCGCCCTGCGGTACGCCTTCCGCGTGCTCTCCTTGCAGCGCATGTCGACATGCTCCGCCAGATAGCGCGCGGCGAGCTCGGCCACCGTCACCGAGCCCCGCTCCACCGGGTCCTCGCCGCTCCTCATGCGGTTGAGGGTCCCGGCCGCCTTCTTGCGCGCCTGATCCGCGGTGATGACCCCGTGGCGCCCGAGCGTCACCCGGCGCGACTTCCCCTTGTGCCGGGTCTGGACGACATACATCTTCGACCCGGACGGATAGACCCTGACCCCGAAGCCCGGAATGCGGTCGTCCCAGAAGACCTCATCGCGGTCCTCGACGACAAGCGCGTCGACGGTGCGCTTGGAGATGGTGCGAAACTTCAGCTTGGCCATGCGATGCCCCTTGTTGAGAATGGTTCTCAGCGTTCCCGGTCGGCCGCCGATTTGCTATTCGTCGTAAGCGTAAGATGGGCGTAAGCGACCGGAGTCGTTCTCCAGGGTCTTGTAGCGTAGCAGAACGAGGGTTTCAAGAGGCGTCGACGTGGGCACAAGCCATTGTACTATAGGGAGTAATCATGAAAATGTCGTCTCCTGCGTCCTAAAGGCACCTCAAGGGTACTGGTGTCCAGATATCCGAAAATAGGGGTCAATTTAAGTGCCGCCGATATCGACACCCATGCGCCATCCGCCCGGATCCGCCGCGCCGCCGCCTGGCCTGCTGTCCTTTTGCATGAAGCGCTCATACTCCGTATGGAGAGGGGACGGAACCGTCATGGTATACGGGCACCGGCACGGAGGATTGCGCCATGCGCGCCTATCTGGACAGTCTGCGCGCCGCCGGCGACCTGCATGTCGTCCGCCGCGAGGTCGATCCGAAGCACGAACTGGCGGCGGTTACGGCGGCGTTCCAGAAGCGGCATTACGGCGCCATCCTGTTCGAGACTGTGCGCGGCGCCCCGATGCCCGTCGTCAGCAACGTCTATGGCAGCCGGCGGCGGTTGTGCGCCCTGATCGGGGCGCCGGACCTTGCCTTCTGCCCGGCCTGGGACCGGCTGGTGGCGCGCGCGCCGGAGCGCGCCGAATTACAGGAGGGGCCGGCCGACCGCCGCCGGATCGCACTCTCCGAGCTGCCCCACGTTACCTATTTCGAGAAAGACGCCGGCCCCTACATCACCGCGGGCATCCTGCTCGCCAAGCATCCGGAAACCGGCGTGCCAAACCTGTCCTTCCACCGCGCCATGCATGTCAGCGACGGCGAGTTGCGCATCCGGATCGGCAGCAGCCACGACCTGACGCGCTATCAGCGAGCCGCGGAAGCGAAGGGCGAGGCGCTGGAGGCGGCGATGCTGCTCGGCGCAGCGCCGGAAATCTTCCTGGCCGCCTGTGCGTCCATCCCGCCGGACGCCGACGAACTGGCGGTCGCCAATGCCGTGGCGGGCGGGCCGATTGCGGTGACGCCCTGCGAAACCGTCGGCCTGTCGGTTCCGGCGGACACCCAGATCGTCGTCGAGGGGCGCATCCTGCCCCACGAGCGCCGGCCGGAGGGGCCGTTCGGCGAGTTCATGGGCTACTACGTTCCCGAGGAAGACAACCATGTCTTCGAGGTCACGGCGGTCACGGCCTGCGCCGACCCGGTCTACCACGCCCTGGTCTGCGGCTCGCCGGAAGACCTGATCCCGCTCGAGACCGCCATCGCCTCGAAAATCTACCGGCATCTGACGGCATTGCTGCCCGGCATCGTCGACGTGTCCTGCAATCCGCAGCTGCTCAACACGGTGGTGAAGATAAACAAGCAGTATGAGGGCCATGCCCGGCATGTGCTCCTGGCGGCGTTCGGCGCGCATATGGATTACAGCAAGACCTGCATGGTGACCGACGAGGATGTCGACATCCACGACCTGAACGACGTCTGGTGGGCCTTCGTCACCCGGGGCCGGGCCGATACCCGCAGCCTCGTGGTCCCCGATGTGCCGGGCTTCTACCGCGACCCCCACAAGGACCATTGGGGCCGCCTCGGCATCGATGCCACGAAACCCTGGGGCCGCGAGGCCGAATTCGAGCGCAAGCGGATTCCCGGCGGCGATGCGGTCGATCTGGCCGAATGGCTACGCTGATCCGGCAATGAAGTCCGTCGGCCGACTCGCGCCGGTCGTCCTTCAGGCCTCGATGCGTACCGCTTGCAGTCCCTTGAAGCGGTCGAAATCGCGGTCTTCGGTGACGAGTTGGGAAACGCCGCCTTCCCGGCAAAGCGCTACGATCTGGGCATCGAAAACCAGATTTCCTACGGCGTCTGCCTCGCGAATCGCCTCGGTGAGCAGAACCGGATAGCTAGAACCGGGGCAGAGCACCGTCAGGCTCGGCGAAGCAAGCAGCCTGGACAACGCCTCACAGGCTTCGGCCGCTGAGTGCGGGGAATGGAAAAGCCTCGGATGTGTGATAACCCGCATGAACTCGCCGATGCAGAATACCGGAATCGCCCAGCGGGCAGGCGATTCGGCAAGCGCTACGACACGCGCATGGGCTGCACCGTGTTTGGGCGAATCGCTGCGATGTGCATGGACCAAGACATTGGTGTCAACCGCGATCAATCGCGTCCGTCCATTCTCTCGTGAAGCGCGTCCCGGTCGTCGAGGTCGACGCCTGCGGCTGGCGCACCCCGCTTGGTCAGGAGTTCGACCTGGAAGCCGGTCGGCCGCTCGCACGCGGGCTGCAGATAATTGCGCAGGGCGCGCTCGATCAGCCGCGTGAGCGTGTCGCCGTCCTGGGCCGCGCGCGTCTTGGCGGCGCGAAGCAGGCGACCGTCGAAGTTGAGCGTGGTCTTCATACAGAAATATGTATCCCTGTCCGCTGCACCGTCAACTTGACCCGCCATGTTCTCCCGTGCCCGGCTGTTTCCCCTGCAACCTGCGCGGTCCGGCGCCGTTCGGTCCGACTCGCGCCCCTGTCACGCCCCCGGCGGCACGTCCAGCGTCGGGTTGCGGTCGAAGAAGCCGTCGGCTTCGAGGCGGAAGCCGGTGCGGGCGACCGGCTGGACCGGCCAGTCCTCGAGCCGCGGCAGGTGCAGCAGGCCGAAGCTGTGCCAGAGAACGATATCGGTATCGCGGATCGAGCGGCCCTGCTTCACCCAGGCCGCGATGGTCTCCGAGCCGTCGCTCTGGTTGACGAAGCGGCCGGCGGGGTAGCGCTCGGCGGGATCGTAGGGCGTGCACCAGACATGGTTGAAGATGAAGGCGGCGCGCTTTTCCATCATCGTTCCGGGATGGAACCAGGGCCGCAGCATGCCGCTGGAATGCAGGCGGTAGGCCGTCGGCCGGCCCAGCCCGTTGGTCGCCGCGGCGCTTTCGACGCGCCAGAAGCGCTCGGTATCGGCGTTGCGCGTCCGGCCGCCCTCGGTCTCCAGCACCGTCTGCTCGACGCGGAAGGCGTTGCCGTTCGGGTTGCCGTCGCCCATCGGCGGCTGCACGACATTCATCTCGACCAGCCGGTTGGCGTCGCCGTCCACCGCCATGTCGAGCCGGGCGCAGAACAGGTGCTGGTGATTGGGCGCAGTGACGCCCGGCATGATCTCAGTGCTGTAGTCGGTGCCGGAGATCGCGTTCAGGCCCTGGGTGTTCATGATCCCGGTCGCCTTGATGTCCAGCTCCAGCGTCCCGTCCATGTGAAAGACCCAGTAGAAGCCGTATTCGTAGTTGCCGACCGTCGCGATCATCGAGACCAGCAGCCGGCGCGCCCGGCGGTGCTCCATCTCGTCGGTCATGTAGTCGGTATGCTTCCACAGCATGCCGTCGTCTTCCTCGTGCAGGCAGATCGCGTTGTCGACCACCACCGGCTCGCCCGAGGTCAGGTTGAACACGCCGTCGAAGTAATGGATGTTGCCGCGGCAGTCGCAGCCCAGCTTGAGCGGGTTGGCGACCTGGCCGAGGCCGTATTCGCCGACGTCGAAGGCGTTCTTGCGGTAGTGGTTGAAGGACGGATCGCCGTAGGGCACGACCATTTCCGCGATCGAGGCGCGCCAGATCAGCGGCCGCCACGGCGCCTTCTCGCCGCCGCGCACCTGGATGTCGTTAAGGACCAGCCCCTCGCGGGGATGGAACTCGACATGGAAGCGCCAGTTGGCCCAGGTGACGACCCGGTCCTCCACGGTGAATGTCGGGCCGTCGGGCTGGGCGATGTCGATCGGTTTCAGGTCGCTGCGCAGGATCTCCGCGATCTCCGGCCGGTCGGCATGGTAGTTCGAGGACGCCATCGGCACGTCGTGAACCGCGTGGTCGATGACCCGGAGGACCTCCACCTTGTTAAGGTCGAACAGCACGTTCAGGCCCTCGACCGGATGGGCGTAGCCGTTGTCTCCCGGATCCTTGCGCAGATAGACGAGGCAGTGGACGAGCCGGCGGCCCTCCTCGTCCTCGAAGCCGAAATTGCCGGCGGAGAAGGGATCGACCTGGATATGCGACAGGTCGGTGACGCCGCGCCGCTCCATCGCCGCGATGAAATCGGGGTGCTGGGGCACCGTTTCGGCGCAGACCATGAACTCGTCGACATTGATCGCCGGGCAGGCGCCGGGCGCGCCGACGGCCGCCTCCACCGCTTCCCCGGCCAGATCGACGATCAGTTCGGAGACGCTGTTGTCCGCCGTGTCGTAGATGCTGACATAGGCCTTGCGGCTGTCGCCCGCCTTGCCCGAAGCGATCTCGGCCCGGCACTGTTCCTTGTCCGGATAGTGCAGCCGGATCGATTCGAATTTCGCGGTCTCCGTCCATCCGTCCCAGGCCCGGACGATGCCGCCGGCGGCTTCGATCTCGGCCGGCGTCAGCGCATTGAGCGGATGGGTGCCGCGTTCGGTCGCGGGGGTGGTGGTGCTGGTATTCGCCATCGGTCTTTTCCCGTCGGTCTTTCCCTTGCCAAGCGGGCCTGCACCCGCCATTGATCGGCGCGTTTCTGTCACAGCACCGCCCGGAACGCCATGCCCATCGAAACCACCGCCGTCATGCCGCACACCCATTTCGAGGACTTCGAGGTCGGGCAGGAAATGGAGTACGGCCGGGCGACCGTGACCGCCGAAGAGATTATCCGCTTCGGCCGCGAGTTCGATCCCGAACCCTTCCATATCGGCGAGGAAGAGGCCAAGAACACGATGTTCGGCGGCCTGATCGCCAGCGGCATCCACATGGCCGCCATGCTGCGCCGCATGCAGGCCGACGGCTTCGCCAACGTTCCGTCCCAGGGCTCGCCGGGCTGGGACGAACTGCACTTCCTGGCGCCGACCCGGCCGGGCGACGTGCTGCACGTCCGGACCAGCATCCTGGAGACGCGCGTCTCGCGGAGCCGCCCGGCCCTCGGCATCGTCAGGATGCGCCACCTGGTCATCGACGAAGCCGGCGAGGTCAAGACCAGCGTGCTGACCACCGCCTTCTACGACCGGCGCGGGGCGGAGGTTTGAGGCCGCATCGTCGTTCGCCGGCGCGGTTGCGTCCGTGCCGGGCGGGTGCGAACATCGTCCGGGAACGAGGCGATGGGACGGCAACGCCGATGCTGCGTTCGGGTGAGGCGTATCTCGAAGGCATCCGCGACGGGCGGGCGGTCTATATCGGCAAGGAGCGGGTGACCGACGTCACCGACCATCCGGCCTTCGCCAACGCGGCGCGGATGTACGCCGCGATGTACGACCTCAAGCGCGCCGAGGACATGCGCGACGTCCTCTGGGTCGAGGACGGCGGCGCGCGGTATCCGGCGTATTTCCTGAAACCGCGCGACCGCCGCGACCTCGGGATCCGCACCGCCGCGCACCGCGCCATCGCCGCCTTCTCGCACGGCCTGCTCGGGCGCTCGCCGGACCATGTGGCGTCGTCGATTACCGGGCTCGCCATCGGATCGTCCGTGTTCGACCGCGACGGCGGCGGGTTCTCCGAACGCATCGAGGCCTATTACGAGCACGCCCGCACGCGCGATCTCTACCTCGCCTACGCCATCCTGCCGCCCCAGGGCGCGCGCAAGCCCGAACTCTACCAGAGCGCCGACCGCAGCCCGCCGACGCTGCGCGTGACGGCGGAGGACAGCGAGGGGGTCGTCCTCAACGGCATGAAGATGCTGGCGACCGGCGCGGTGTTCGCCGACGAGCTGTGGATCGGCAACATCATCCCGCTGGCGCCGAGCCAGGTGAAGGAATCGGTGACCTGCGCGGTGCCGGTGAACGCGCCCGGCGTTGCGCTGTGGGCGCGCAAGCCGTTCGGCGCGGCCCAGGGGATCGAGTTCCACAACCCGCTCTCCCACCGCTTCGACGAATCGGACTCCATGATCGTGTTCAAGGACGTGCATGTGCCCTGGGAACGCGTCTTCGTCCACGACAACCCGGCGCTCTCGCGCGACATCTATGTCGAGACGCCGGCGCACTACATGTCGAACCACCAGTCGAACGTGCGCTTCGCCGCCAAGCTCCGGCTGCTCGTCGGCCTCGCGTCGAAGATTGCCCGGTCGAACGGCGCGCGCGACATCCCGGCGGTGCGCGAAGTGCTGGCCGACCTTGCCTCGATGGAAGCGGCCTATGGCGGCATCGTCGACGGCCAGCTCCAGGCCTGCCAGCCGGCCGGCAACGGCTATGTCCACGTCAACCGGCGCTACATGTATGCGGGCATCAACTACGCGGTCGAGCATTACGGCAAAGTCTGCGACCGGGTCCGCACGCTGATGGGCGGCGGGGTGTTCCAGATGCCGGCGAGCATCGACGTGGCCGGCGACCCGGCGCTCGGCCCGGTCTTCGAGGACTACTGGTCGACGGCGGACGAATCAGCGACGGAGCGCATGAAGCTGTTCCACCTCGCCTGGGATTTGCTGGGCTCGGAATTCGCCATGCGCCACGACCAGTACGAGAAATTCTACGTCGGCCCGCGCTTCATCGTCCGCGACTACAACTTCCGCCACGTCCCCTGGGACGACTACGAGGGCCTGGTCGACTCCATCATGGCGGGCTACGGCACGCAGTGAGGGTGCGCGCGCGGTTGCGGGGCCGGTAAGGCGGCAGCACCATCCTGCACTACCTCCCTGAAGGACTCCTTTGCGAAAAGCGCACTGGCCGAATCCCGCTCTCCTTGGGGATTCCTCTGCGAAAGGGTGTGCCGGACGGGCCGCCGGGCCGGCTGTTTTTGAATGGTTGTTTAAAATCGAGTCCGCTAAGTCTTTGAAATCGTTTGGTTTTAAAATAAGACAGACCGGTCTTTCTTACGTTTTTTTTTGCATCCGGTAACCCTAACTCCTTGGAATCGTTGGAAAGACGTTATTCGGGATTGCGCAAAAACAATCCCGATAGGAAATTTTCCAGTTTTCCGGCCGAAGGGGAGCGCCGCTCGACACCAGGGGCATCACCGCCCTACAGGATCGGGGGCAGGATCAGGGGCGGCCCGGCGGATTCGGAGGTCGAACCGGATGTGGTCCGGCCGACAAGCCCAATGACGCACAGGGTAGCCGACTGGTGTCGGCCGGCCGCGGCAGGCGCACTTCGGGCGTTGACGGGACCGATATAGGGCGCGGGAATCGGCGTGTCAAGGAATATTATCGAAAAAAAGGAAATATTTTTGAAGCCCGGGGAAAGGGGCAGTGGATGCACCGCTCACATGGCGCTGACGCCGCCGTCGATGACGAGTTCGGCGCCGGTCATGAAGCGGGATTCCTCCGACGCCAGGTAGAGCACGGCGTAGCCGACGTCGCTCGGTGTGCCGATATGGCCGAGCGGCAGCTGCCGGGCCATCTTCGCCTTGATCTCGTCGGTCGTGTGCCGGCCGCTCACCTGGTTGAGGATCGGCGTGTCGACGAAGGCCGGGTGGATCGAATTGCAGCGGATGTTGTATCCCTGTCGCGCGCAATGCAGCGCGACCGATTTCGTCAGGTGCCGGACCGCCGCCTTGGCCGAATTATAGGCGGCGAGGTTGGCCGCGGCGATGATGCCGGCGACCGAGGAGATATTGACGATCGCGCCGGTCGCGCCGCTGCCGCGCACGCTGTCCGCCATCGGGCGGCAGGCGTATTTGCAACCCAGGAACACCGAATCGAGATCGACCGCATGGACCTGCCGCCAGTCTTCGAAGCTCGTCTCCTCCACCGTGCCCGGCGTGCCGATGCCGGCATTGTTGACCAGGATATGCAGCCCGCCGAAAGTCTCGACCGTCTCGGCGATCACGGCCTGCCAGCGCGCTTCGTCGGTCACATCCTGTTCCAGCGCAACGGCGCCGTCGCCGATCCCGGCGGCGACTGCCTGCGCGCCCGCCAGGTCTATGTCGGTCAGGACGACCCGTGCGCCTTCGGCCGCCAGCATTTCCGCCGTGCATTTGCCGAGGCCCGATGCGGCGCCGGTAACGATGGCGATCTTGCCGGCGACCCGGCCTCCCGCTTCCGTCATGCTTCCCGTCCGTTCCCGATAGTTCGCAAGAGGCCGTGCGCCGGCCCGGCGCTACAAAAGCCCGGTGCTTCGCCGGATGCAAGAAGCGTGAGGGCGGACCGGCGTTGCGTATTGCCGGAAAGCGGATCGTGACGCCGCTTCCCGTCACGGCCGCGCAGGGCCGCCGGCTGATCCTCGATCTCCAGGGCTTGGCCGATCCGCCGCACCGGCGCTTCGAATGCGGCGGACTGCTCGACCTCATCACGCGCATGGGTTTCGTCCAGGTCGACAGCATCCGGACGGTCGAGCGTGCCCATCACACCATCCTGCACAGCCGCAACCGGACCTACCGGCCCGCCATGCTGGACCGGCTGCTCGAACGCGACCGCAGCCTGTTCGAACACTGGACCCACGATGCCTCGGTCATTCCGACGGCCTTCTTCCCGGTGTGGCGCCGCAAGTTCCGGCGCGAGGCGGCGGCGCTGCGGCAGAAATACCGCCGCTGGCACGGCCCGGATTTCGAGGCCGAGACCGGGCCGCTGCTCGATCTGATCAGCGAGAACGGCCCGGTGCGCGCCCGCGACCTGGAACGGCGGCCGGCGCGCAACCCGCGCGGCTGGTGGGACTGGCACGCCGGTAAGACGGCGCTCGAATTCCTCTGGCGCACCGGCGAACTGGCGGTGGCCCGGCGCGAGAATTTCCAGAAGGTCTACGATCTCGCCCCGCGGGTGCTGCCGCCCGAAGCCTTCGAGGACGAGCCCGACGAGCGGGCCTTCATCGACCGGGCCTGCCGCTCGGCCCTCGACCGGCTCGGCTTCGGCACGGCAGGCGAGATCGCCGGCTACTGGAACCTGGTGACGACGCGGGAGGCCGCGGCCTGGATCGCCGCCCGGCAGGGCCGGGAGGTCATCGAAGCCGTCGTCGGGGGCGCCGATCCGGACAGCCGCCCGCGACGACTCTTTGCGCCCGCCGATCTGGAAGCCCGGATCGCGGCAACGGCCGATCCGCCGCCGGGGCTGCGGGCGCTCAGCCCGTTCGATCCGGCGGTTCGCGACCGCAAGCGATTGCGGCATCTTTTCGGTTTCGACTTCCGGATCGAAATTTTTGTCGCGGAAGCGCAGCGGCAATACGGCTATTATGTCTTCCCGCTGCTCGAAGGCGACCGGATGGTAGGGCGCATCGACATGACCGCCGACCGGGCCGCCGGTGTGCTCAACGTCCGCCGGCTGTGGCCGGAGCCCGGCGTGAGTTTCGGCACCGGGCGGCGGCAGGCTCTGGAGGGTCTGCTCAACCGCGTTTCGAGGTTTGCGGATTGCCGGGATGTGGCGTATGCGGAAAATTCGCTCCCGGACCGTTGATCCGGCCGGCGGGCCGGCCAAGGGTATCGATCATGCTCGATGAACGATCTGCTGTCGATTTCGTCCGAATGAAGGACGGTACGGCCGAGGAGTACGCCTTCCTGCAGCGCGAGGAGGCGGCCTTCGCGGCGGGCACGGCCGAGCGCGTCCTGGCGGCGCTGCGCGCGCTGCAGGACAGCATGGGCGGCTACCGGGTCTCGCGCCTCGACCATTCGCTGCAAAGCGCGGCGCGGGCCGAGCGCGACGGCGCGGACATCGACTGGATCGTCAGCGCCCTGCTGCACGATATCGGCGATGCGCTGGCGCCGCACAACCATTCGCAGCTCGCCGCGGCGGTGATCGAGCCATTCGTGCGCGCCGAATGCAGCTGGGTCGTGCGCCATCACGGCGCGTTCCAGATGATCTATTACGGCCACCATATCGGCCTCGATCCCGATGCGCGGGACCGTTATCGCGGCGATCCGAACTACCCGGCCTGCGTCGACTTCTGCGAGCGCTGGGACCAGGCCTCCTTCGATCCGGACTACGACACGCCCCCGCTCGAACATTTCGCACCGATGGTCTGCGAGGTCTTCGCGCGCACGGCCTGGGATCCCGCAGTCATCCGCGAAGGAGTCCGGCTGCCGCTCAGCCCGGCGCACGACGCATGATCGAAGCCGCCATCATCGAATGGGGCGGGCTGCTGATCCGGTGGGTTCATATCATCACCGGGATCGCCTGGATCGGCGCATCCTTCTATTTCATGCATCTCGACGCCGCGATTCGGGCCACGCCGGACATGCCGCCGGAGCAGGGCGGCGAGGCGTGGGAGGTCCACGGCGGCGGTTTCTACCAGGTGCGCAAGTTCCTGGTTGCGCCGGAGTTCCTGCCCGACCACCTGATCTGGCACAAGTGGCAGGCCTATACGACCTGGATCACCGGCTTTTTCCTGCTGGTCTGGATCTACTATCTGAGCGCCGACCTTTACCTGATCGATCCGGCCGTGATGCCGATGTCGCCCTGGGTCGCCGCCGGGCTCGGCATGGCGGGGCTGGCCGCCGGCTGGCTGATCTACGACCAGCTCTGCAAGTCCGGGCTGGGCGCGAACGACACGCATCTTTCCATCGCCTGTTTCGTCCTGGTCGTCGCCGCGGCCTACGGCTTCCAGTCCGTATTCAGCGGGCGCGGCGCGCTGATCCATACCGGCGCCTTCATGGCGACCATCATGTCGGCCAACGTGTTCTTCGTGATCATCCCCAACCAGAAGGTTGTGGTCGCCGACCTGATCGCCGGCCGGGCGCCGGACCCGGCCCTGGGCGAACAGGCCAAGCAGCGCTCGGCGCACAACAACTATCTCACCCTGCCGGTCCTGTTCCTCATGCTGTCCGGCCACTACCCGCTGACCTTCTCGACGCCCTACGCCTTCGTCATAGTCGCCCTGGTGTTGATCGCGGGCGCCCTGATCCGCGTCTATTTCAACCACCGCAACGCCGGGAAGGGCGAATTGTGGTGGACCTGGGCCGTGGCGGCGGTCTGCCTCGCCGCAGCGGCGGCGATCAGCCTGTCCTCGACGCCGCTCGGCCGGCAGGCGCTGGCGATCGCGCCGAAGATCGACGGCGGGGTGCCCATGCAAACGGCCGCCGCGCCGGACGAGATTACCGATATCGTCGCCGGCCGGTGCAGCATGTGCCACGCCCGCCGGACGAGCTATCCGCTTGTCGGCATGGCGCCGAACGGCCTCCTTCTCGACACGCCCGAGGCGGTCGCGCGCCACGCGCAGTCGATCTACCTGCACTCGGTGCTGACGACGGCGATGCCGCCCAACAATGTCAGCGGCATGACGCTCGCCGAACGCCGGCAGATCGCCGCCTGGGTCGAAGGGCGGAGCAAGGAGAGTGACCGATGACAGGGCCGGCCGCCTACGACCGCGACCTGATCGGCTACGGCCGCACGCCGCCGGCCGTTGAATGGCCGGGTGCGGCTCGGGTCGCCGTCCAGTTCGTGCTGAACTACGAGGAGGGCGGCGAGAACTGCATCCTGCACGGCGATCCCGCTTCCGAAACTTTCCTGTCGGAGATCGTCGGCGCCGCGCCGTTCCAGGGCGCGCGCCACATGTCGATGGAGTCGATCTACGAATACGGCTCGCGCGCCGGGGTCTGGCGCATCCTCAAGCTGTTCCGCGACCGGCAGGTCCCGCTCACCGTCTTCGCCGTCGCCATGGCGCTGGAACGCCATCCCGACGTGGCCGACGAGGTGCTGAACGACGGCCACGAAATCTGCTCCCACGGCTATCGCTGGATCAACTATCACGGCATGCCGGAAGAGGAGGAGCGCGAGCATATGGCCCGCGCCATCGAGATCCAGACCCGGATAACCGGCGAACGGCCGCTCGGCTGGTACACCGGCCGGACCAGCGCCAACACGCGCCGGCTGGTCGCCGAAGAGGGCGGCTTCGTCTACGACTCCGACGATTATTCCGACGACCTGCCCTTCTGGAGCCGGGTGGTGGACCGGCCGCATCTGGTCGTGCCGTACACGTTGGATAACAACGACATGCGCTTCGCGGTGGCCCAGGGCTTCAACAGCGGCGACCAGTTCTACGCCTATCTCAAGGACGCCTTCGATACCCTGTACGAAGAGGGCGCGGCGGCGCCGAAGATGATGTCGGTCGGCCTGCACTGCCGGCTGGTCGGGCGGCCCGGCCGCTTCGCGGCGCTCAGGCGGTTCGTCGACTATGTCCTGTCTCACGACCGGGTGTGGATCGCCCGCCGTATCGACATCGCCCGCGCCTGGATCGAACGGTTCCCGCCCGAAGAGGCTGCATGACCGAGACACCTGAATTCGCCACCCGCTTCGTCAACCTGGCATCGCCGAAGATGGGCACGGAGGCTGTGGCCTGCTCCGACGATTTCTTCGCCCCGATGGCGCGCATGCTGCAGGACCACGATCCGGTCTGGATCCCCGACAAATACGACGACCGCGGCAAGTGGATGGACGGCTGGGAAAGCCGCCGCAAGCGCACGCCGGGCCACGACTGGTGCCTGATCCGGCTCGGCGTGCCGGGCATCGTCCGCGGCGTCGATATCGATACCACGCATTTCACCGGCAACTATCCGCCCGAAGCGATGCTCGAAGGCTGCCGGAGCGAAACCGAGCCCGGTGACGGCGCCGAATGGACGACCCTGGTGCCGCGCTGCGCGCTCGGCTCGTCCTGCAACAATTTCGAGGCGTCGACCAACGGGATGCCGGTCAACTGGCTGCGGCTCAACATCTATCCGGACGGCGGCGTGGCGCGGCTGCGCGTTTACGGCGAACCGGTCGTCGACTGGGACGCGGTCGCCGACGACGGCGCGATAGAGCTTTCCTCGCTGAAGAATGGCGGACGGATCGTCGGCTACAACGATGCCCATTACGGCGACGTCGCGGCGCTGCTCTCCGCCGGCCGCGGCAGGACGATGGGCGACGGCTGGGAGACCCGCCGGCGGCGCGAACCGGGCCACGACTGGATCGTCATCGCGCTCGGCCATCGCGGCCTGATCGAGCGGATCGAGGTCGATACCGCCCATTTCAAGGGCAACTTTCCGGACCGCTGCTCGGTTCAGGGCGCCGTTGCCGGCGCTTCGGGCGATGGCAACGGCGACGAGGCGTTGCTCGCTGCCGCCGGCGGCTGGACCTTCCTTCTGGAGCAAAACAAGCTGGAAGCCGATTCGATCCACGTCTTCGACGCAGGGGACATGGCGTCCGCCGGGCCGGTCGATACAGTGCGCCTGAACATCTATCCCGACGGCGGCGTGTCGCGCTTCCGCGTCTTCGGCCGGCTCGACCGCCGATGACCGGAATCCTGCCCGTATCGCTTTCGGCCGAACCGCTGACCGGGGAGGCCTTCGCGCCGTTCGGCGATGTCATCGAACGGGCGGACGCGCAGCGGCTGCTCATCAACGAAGGCACGACGGTGCGGTTTCACGACCTGGCGGCGGTCGATGTCGGCCGCGACGGCGGCCATCCCCTGATCTCGATCTTCCGGGCGCAGCCGCGCCCCGCGCCGATCGCCATCCGGATGATGGAGCGGCACCCGCTCGGCTCGCAGGCGTTCTATCCGCTGGCGCCGCACGATTGGCTGGTCGTCGTGTGCCGGGGTGCATCGGCGCCGGACCCGTCGACGCTCCGTTGCTTCCGCGCGACCGGCGAGCAGGGAGTCAATTACCGGCCCGGCACATGGCACCATCCGCTGCTCGTTCTGCGGCCGCAGGACTTCCTGGTGGTCGACCGGGGCGGCCCGGGGGACAACCTCGAAGAACACTGGTTCGGAACGCCGGAGTCCGCTGCGGTTGCGGCAATCATTCCTGACTGAACGGCGATCGGGCGGCGCCGGCGGGTGCGGCGCATGTCAGGTGACGGTTTGCGGGTTTCGGCCGGCGTGGAAGGCGGAACTTTGCCGCTAACCTGTTTTTTATAATAAATTTTTATGCTCTCCGGCTGAATCGTCAGGCGGGCCCGCCGACAATATGCTCGGGCAGGAATTCGCGCCGGATTTGCTTCGATTGCGGCGCCGGCCGAACGCAACCGGGCTGACCAAAGGCCCGCGCGAAGCGTTCCGTCTTGTGGATAACTTTGTGCGCAAATGCGCGGCCGCGGGGCCATCCCGATCCTCCGGGCGGTCGATCGATCCGGCTCCTGCGCGATCCGGCGGTCTCGGCAGGATGCAATTGTTGTAAAGTAACCGTTTGTTTCAAAGCGTCTTTTTTCGCCGGAAAAAGTGTTTATGCACGTTATTTCCGGACGCGGCCGCAAGGCGTTGCGCCGGTCTCCCCGACCGGTCCCGACCGGGCCTTCACCGGGTGCGCACGCACCGGGGAATCGTTCCTCCGGAGCGCCGCTGTCATCGCCCGGGAACGGAAAAAATATTCCTTCGAAACGCCCAACATTTCCTCCGGGCATGCCCTGCGCGGCGGCCGTTCCCGCAACAAAATGGCTACAGGTCGCGGGCGGCCCGATGGGCGTCGCGATAGGCGACCATGACGTCGCGCTGCCGGACCTCGCCCCTCAGCACCCTGTCGGTTTGACTGCTGACCACCGGCAGCATCGTCTCCGCCGTGCGGGAGAACACCTGCATGGCTTCATCGACATTATCGGATTCCAGGAGGAAAGGCGGCGTATCCATCACATGCTCGACCGATCCGCCCGCGCTCGGCGCCGCATCGAAACCGAAGGCGAAGAGATCGGCCAGGCCGACCCACCCGCGCAGACGGCCGTCGTCGTCCACCACATAGACCGGCCGGTCGGGCACTTCGATCAGCATCGTCCGGGCGTCGGCAACCGAACAGGCCTCGTTCATTGCGGGGACCGCCGTTTGCGCCAGGTCGGCCATGGTCGTTCGGCGGATCGTTTGTTCCGCAGGATCCATCTCGGCCATGACGCCGCGCTGACCGAGCTGCCAATGGAAGAATGACCGCCCGAACACGGCCCGGGCGATGACGGAAGCGATCACGACCGCGAACATCACGCCCAGCGTGACCTTGTAGTCGCCGGTCAGTTCGAAAATGATGAGGATGGTCGAGATCGGCGCGCCGAGTACCGCGCCGGAGACCGCGCCCATGCCGACCAGCGTGTACGCGCCGCGGTCGGAGGCCAGTTCGGGGAAGATCGAAGCCGCCACCGTGCCGAACGCGGCACCGACCATGGCGCCCAGCATCAGCGACGGGCTGAAGACCCCGCCGCCGAAACCGCTGCCGATGGACAGGCCGGTTGCCGCGATCTTCGCCACGATAATGCCGAAGAGCAGCCAG
Source organism: Rhodospirillaceae bacterium (assembly GCA_028819475.1). Taxonomy (NCBI): domain Bacteria; kingdom Pseudomonadati; phylum Pseudomonadota; class Alphaproteobacteria; order Rhodospirillales; family Rhodospirillaceae; species Rhodospirillaceae bacterium. Next base: position 40,817 of record JAPPLJ010000046.1, on the reverse strand, counting down.
AGGCCGAACTCCCCGTTCAGGGCCCGGTCCGTCGCTTCATAGCCGACGCCGAGCACCTGCGGAAACAACAGCGCGATGGCGCCGACCGCCAGCCCGGCGATCGCGGGGCAGCCCCAGGCCGGCACCCGGCTGCGCGTGGCGACGTAGCTCACCGCGATGATCGCACCCATCATCGCGACAGCGGCGATGGCGGCCGTTACGCCCAGCAGGGCGAAGGCCGGAAATTCCCAGAAGGAAACGAGGGTGTATTGCGGTTTGATAAAGGCCGGAAAATCGCCGAAATGGATGCGCGATACGATGGTCCCGGTCACCGACGCCATCACGACCGGGGCGAACGCCTTCAAGCGATAGTGGCCGACCACGACCTCAAGCGCGAACAGGGCGCCGGCGAGGGGCGCGTTGAACGACGCCGCGACGGCCGACGCGACCCCGCATCCGAGCAGGGTCAGCATGTTGCCCCGGCTGTAGCCGAGCCGCTTGCCCACAGCCGAAGCGAGTCCGGCCCCCAGCAGGACGACCGGACCTTCCCGGCCGACCGAGGCGCCGCCGCCGATCGACGCCGCATTGGCCAGCGAGGCCAGCGCGACATGGCGCAGCGACATGCGCCCTTCGTGCAGGGCCGCGCTCTCGATCACATCGGCGACGCCCTGGGGCCGGCCGTTCGGCATCAGGTAGCGGATGAACAGCCCGACCAGCAGCCCGCAGGCGGCCGGGGCCAGCAGCACCTGCCACCACGGCAGGGCTTGCGCAGCGGAAAAGAGCTTCTCCGCCGACTCGCCGTAGAACAGGAACTGGATCCAGCCGATCAGCAGCCGGAAGCCGACCGCGGCATAGCCGGCAAGGCCGCCGACCAGCAGGGCGAGCAGGGCGATCTGCATTTCCTCGCCCCGGATCCCGCGGGCAAGCTGGGCCAGACGCGCACGGGTTTCGCCGGCAACGGCCCTGCGGAGCCGCCGCTGACCGGCGCTCGCCGGGGCGCTGTCGCCGCCCGCTTCCGGCCGGCCGTTCCTCTCGTCGCGGTTTGCGGCCATCGCCGCGGTATCGCATGGCGGCAACGCCAATGCCAACAGGCACGGAGCGGAGAGGCGCCGGCGGCTCCACAGAAACCGGCCGCCGGGGCGACCGGCGAAAACTCAGGAAGCCTTGCGGCGGCGGATGCCGATCTTCCGGCCGGCGTGGTCCGGCCAGGGCATGTCCCGGTGGGCGTCGCGGATTCGCTCGAGCGGAACCCTGAGGTCGTCGCGGAACGGCGCCATCCTGCGGGACGTCATATCCATATGCGCGCTGATCCACTCGGCGGCGGCGCAGAGATCGCCCGTCCGGTCGTCGACCATATAGATGAGGAGGTGGAACCGCTTTTCGTCCAGATCGAGCATCTGGACCTCGAAGCGCAGCGGATCTTCCAGCCTGACTTCGCGAATGTAGGAGAGATGGACTTCCAGCGCGAAGGTCGAAACCCCGTGCGTCTCGCGGTAGGGCTGCGTCAGGCCGATCCGGTCGAACAGCGCATCCAGCGCCAGGTCGAACGCCAGCAGGTAATAGGCGACGTTCATGTGGCCGTTATAGTCGATCCACTCCGGCTGGACGGCGGACCGGTGGACGACCAGCCGCTCGTTCCTGCGAATTTCGAGGCCCGGGCCCGCAGGGTCCCGGGGCGGACGTAACGGTGCTGACATGGTGCGAGCGCGATCGGGGGGAGGGGAGACCGGAGGAAGAACCGCAAAGGGCCTGCGAGGCGGGTATCAGATGCCACGCCGCCCGCGGCCGGCGCAAGCCGGACAGCGCCGCGCGGATCGCCACCGTGGCGGGGAAGCCGTCCTATCGGCCGTCCTGCGATGGATCGTCAATGTCGTCATAGCCCCGGCGCGCGCTGTAGAAGACCAGCGCCATCAGACCGCCGCCGACGATCATGGAAAGCGTCACCCCGGCGATCAGGGCCAGGTAGCCGTGCCCGGTCATGGCGGCGCCGTCCAGCCCCGACCAGATATGCCAGGCCGCCGCCGCGGACAGCACCAGAATTCCGAAAAGGACCGCGATCAGCAGCTTCATTCCCATGTCCCCGGCTGCCCGGTCCGTCTGCCGGGTTCTGCGGATCGGCCTCGCACGCCCGGTACCGGAACTGGTGTACCGGAAGGGGTGCGGCAGACTCGATTCGGCAGTTGGGCCCAGCCGGCCGCAATTTCGCTGTGACGAACTGACCAAGGGCCGGGAGTCCCGGCCGGCGCGTTGTTATTCGGTTCAATAAGACCGGCGTGCGCCGCCCCGCCAAAATAAGGCCGCAAATCGCGATATTATGGGCAGATAAATACCGATACTGCGCTGTTACGGCGTGGAATTCGGCCTCGCAGTATGCTAACCGCATGCTTCGGCGCGCACCGCAAGACCGGCAGAAAAAAGGCGGCGGCGCGCGCAGCAGGGGGGTGTTGCGTGATAGCAACAACAGGACGGAGCCTGTTGGCGGCTGCGGCTATTTCGCTGGCTGCCTGCGCGACTCAGGACGGCGCCAATCTCGGCGGCGGCCTTTACGATCCTGCGGAAAACGTCAATCGCGCGACCTTCGAATTCAACAACAAGCTGGATGAGGCGATCGGCGAGCCCGTCGCCGTAGCATATCGCGACGCGCTCCCCAGGGGGGTCCGGGACGGCATTCGCAACTTCGCCGACAACCTCAATTCGCCGGTCGTCTTCATCAACAATTTGCTGCAGGGCGAATTCGGGCGCGCGCAGGTGACGCTGGCCCGCTTTGTCGTCAATTCGACGGCGGGCATCGGCGGCGTCGCCGATGTCGCAACAAAGGCCGGCTTGCCCGGCCGCCGGGCGGATTTCGGCGAAACCCTCGCGGTATGGGGAGTCGGCTCCGGTCCCTATCTGGTCGTTCCGTTTCTCGGACCGTCGACGACGCGCCATTTTGTGGGCCGCGTCGCCGATGTTGCGGTCAACCCGATCGGCTACCTGCTGGCGACGACCGACTACGCCTGGGTCGGACTCGTCGAGCGGACGGTCGAAATCATCGATCAGAGAGAACGCCTGATCGAAGCGGTCGACGGCCTGAAGAAGACGTCGCTGGATTTCTATGCCTCCGCGCGAAGCAGCTACTGGCAGGCCCGCCTTGCCGAAATCCATAATGGCAGGATTCTGCCGGGGGCGCCCGGTGACGACGATATCGACATTGACGACGAGGAAGAACCCGAGTTGAAGCCGGTCGCCGCCGCGCCGAAGCCCGAGGGAACCGAAGCGCGCCGCGCCGCCATCAGCCAATGAAACCTGCCACTATCCGTCGAGAGATACCGTCTATGACCCGGGTGAACGCTGACACCAACGCTTCGCGGCCCCAAATCGGGAGAGTGCGCGGCACGGCGCTTGCCGCTGTCATGCTGATCGCCGGCGCCCTTTCGCCCGGCGCAGCGGGAGCGGCGGACGCGCCCGTCAATTCGATCCAGAAGGGGGAGGCGATTATCCGTTCCCTTTCGCAGACGGTTTTTACCGTTTTGCGCGATAACGGCGATCGCCGTGCACAGGAAGCGACCTTCCGCACGCTGTTCACCATGTATTTCGACGTGCCGCGGATCGCGCGTTTCGTCCTCGGCCGCGCCGCCTGGTCGAAAGCTTCAGCCGACGAACGGGCGCAGTTTCTCGAATTGTTTCTGCACTATGTCGTAAAGGTCTACACAATAAAGCTCAGGCGCTACCGGGACGGGAATTTTGAGGTCATCGCTGCTGGACCGGACCGGACCGGCGTTGTCGTCACCACCAGGATGGTCGGCCTGCGCAGCGGGCGGCCGTTTCACATGAAGTGGCGCATGCGCCCGTCCGGCGGAACGCTCAAGGTCCGCGATATGGTGTTCGAGAATGTCTCCATGTCGCTCAACCAGCGCCGGGAATTCGCCTCGGCCTATCGGCGCTACGGCGGCACCATGGCCGGCCTGCTCCGGGCCATGCGCATGAAGATGGCGGAACTGGACGGGCAATAGGTCCTTTGCCGGCCGGCGGTACACCGCGCCTGCGCTTCGGTCCGCCGGCAAACGGCGCAGCGGGTGGCGCATGGCATCGTGCACCTTGCCGATGTTGCGGCTGCCGCCTATAGGGTCCGGTCGATCCGGTCCGCCGACAAGCCGATACTCCGCATGGGCCCCGCTATGGGCAAAGTCCGAAACGTCCTGTTCATCATGTGCGACCAGCTGCGGGCGGATTACCTGTCCTGCATGGGCCATCCGACGCTCGAGACGCCGCATATCGATGCGCTGGCGGCCAGGGGCGTGCGCTTCACCCGCGCGTTCACCCAGTCGTCGGTCTGCGGCCCGTCGCGCATGTCCTTCTACACCGGCCGCTACATGGTCACCCACGGCGCGAACTGGAACCGGGTGCCGCTGCCGCTGCATATCCGCACGATGGGCGATCACCTGCGCACGCTGGGCGCGCGGGTCGCGCTGGCCGGCAAGACGCACATGCAGATCGACGAGCCCGGCCTCGACCGGCTCGGGATCGACAGGGCCTCGCCGCACGGCGTGCTGGCGACCCAGGCCGGCTTCGAGCCCTTCGACCGGGACGACGGCCTGCATCCGGGCGGCTACGGCGCGAAGGACTTCGCCTACAACCGGTATCTGAGGGAACAGGGCTATGAAAGCGACAACCCGTGGCAGGACTATTGCGCCAGCGCGCTCGACGCCGGCGGTAATGTGGTCAGCGGCTGGGAGATGCGCCATGCGGGCCTGCCGGCGCGGGTGAAGGAGGCGCACTCCGAAACGGCCTACATGACCCGGCGGGCGCAGGACTTCATGGAGGAATGCGGCGACGGGCAGCCCTGGTGCCTGCATCTCTCCTACATCAAGCCGCACTGGCCCTATCTGGCGCCGGCGCCCTACCACACGATGTACGGCCCCGGCGATATCCTGCCGGCGGTGCGCAGCGCGCGCGAGCGCCAGACCAGCCATCCGGTCTACGCCGCCTTCCAGCAGCATGAGGACAGCCTGAATTTCAGCCGCGACGCGGTGCGGGAGACAGTGATCCCGACCTACATGGGGCTGGTCAGGCAGATCGACGACCATCTCGGCAAGCTGTTCGGCTGGATGGAACGGGCCGGCCGGATGGACGACACGATGATCGTGCTGACCTCGGATCACGGCGACTATCTCGGCGACCACTGGCTCGGCGAGAAGGAACTGTTCCACGATTGCGTCCTGCGCCTGCCGATGATCGTCTACGACCCCGACCCGGCGGCGGATGCGAGCCGCGGCGCGCAGGATGGCCGATTCGTCGAATGCATCGATATGCTGCCGACCTTCTACGAGGCGATGGGCGGCGACCCGGCGGAGCAGGACCACTGGATGGAGGGCCGTTCGATCCTGCCGCTCCTGCGCAACGGCGATGCGGCCGGCGACTGGCGCGACGCCACCTTCTCGGAATGCGACTATTCCTACCGCGGCGCCCGGGACGCGCTCGGCCTGCGCGCCCACCAGGCCAAGGCGTATTGCATCCGCACGGCCGACTGGAAATACATCCTCTACGAGGGCTTCCGGCCGCAGCTTTTCGACATGGCGAACGACCCGGACGAACTGGTCGATCTGGGCGAGAGCGAGGAACACGAAAGCGTTCGCGCCGGACTGCACGAGCGGCTGTTCCACTGGCTGCGCACCCGCCGGACCCGGACGACCAAATCCGACCGCGAGATCGAGGATGCGCTCGGCATCGCCAGGAAACGGGGTGTGCTGATCGGCGTGTGGTAGGCGCGCTACGCCGCTGCGCGGCCCTGCTGCCCTTCGTACAGATCCCGGCCTTCGACCAGGGCGCGGATCTTGGCGTCGGCGACCGGGCGTTTGAGCATCCAGAAGCCGCAGTCCGGATGAATCCAGCGCACCCGGCCTTCGCCGAGCAGCCGTTCGGCGCGTTCGATGGCGCGGGCGATGCCGTCGGCGCTCTCCACCTCTGTCGTCTTGATGTCGACGACGCCGAGACCGAGGCCGATGTCCGGGCGCAGGCCCCGGAAGGCGGCAAGTTCGTCGGGCGGCCGGTGGGCGACTTCCATGACGATATGGTCGGCGTGGAGCGCGTTCAGATAGTCGATCAGCCGGTCCCAGCTGCCCTTCTGGATCGACTGGCCGCCGTAATTGCCGAAACAGAGATGGACCGCCGGCAGGCCGTCAACCGCGTCGAGCACACGGTTGATGGCTTCCGCCGCCCACTGCCATTCCTCCGGTGCGCCCGGCAGGTTGGCCTCGTCGACCTGCACCACGTCGGCATCGAGATGGCGGACCTGCTCGGCCAGCACATCGGCGATTGCGAGGGCGAGCGCCGGCACGTCCGGGTAGTGGCGGTTGACAAGCGTCTTTGCCAGCATGTGCGGGCCGGTCAGCGTGAACTTTAACGGCGACTGCGTCAGCCGCCGCGCCATCCGGCACGCACCCGGCAGGTCGAGATGGCCGGCCGAGACCGCCCCGGTCACGATGCCGGGCGGCCGGCTGCGGAACTGCATACCCGGCTGGGACCGGTAGCGCGTCAACTCGTCGAAGTCGATTTCGGTCGCCACACCGCCCATCGGCCGGACGAAATATTCGATCATGCCGTTGGTTTCGGGATGGTTCGGGTCGAAACGGTAGAGCTCGCCGTCGCACACCAGGTCGATGCCCGCCCGCTCCTGGGTGTGCAGCACGACCCTCGTCGCGTCGGCCAGCGCCTGCTCCGACGGGCACTGGATCAGCCAGTCGGGCGCCGGGTAGGAACCGACGACAGTCGTCCCGATGCGCGGGCTGTCGGCTTCCATTGCCGTCTCCTTCAGCCTATTCCCAAATCCCGGTCAGAATGGCAGGATTCGGGACATCGCACAATCGAGGCAGGCTGCAAGGCGCGCGGGAACGGCGCGGCTCGCCCGCTTCGATAGCGGGAAAGAGACGGAGCGATGGCAGTGCACGACGCGGCCGGTCTGCCCGCGGGATTTGCCGACGAGGCGGAACTGGAAGAGTTCATGACCCGGCCCCCGGCGGCGCTGGTGCGCGACCTGGAATCGGTCGACGGCGACATCCTGATCCTCGGCGTCGGCGGCAAGATGGGGCCGACGCTGGCGCGGCTTGCCCGGCGCGCCGCGCCCGACAGGCGGGTCATCGGCGTCGCGCGCTTCTCCGATCCGGCGGTCGAGCAGAAACTGCAAGCCTGCGGCGTCGAGATGATTGCCTGCGATCTGATGGATCGGGAGGCGGTCGCCGCGCTGCCCCGCTGCCCGAACGTCATCTTCATGGCCGGCCGCAAGTTCGGCACGGCCGGCGCGCTTCCGCTGACCTGGGCCATGAATGTCGCGATGCCGGCGATCGTCGCCGAGACGTTCCGCGACAGCCGGATCGTCGCCTTCTCCACCGGCAACGTCTATCCCTTCGCCCGGGTCGCGGAGGGCGGTTCGCGCGAGTCTGATACGCCCGGTCCGATGGGCGAATATGCGATGAGCTGCCTGGGCCGCGAGCGCATGTTCGAGCATTTTTCCGAGCAATACGGCACGCCGGGCCGCATCGTCAGGCTCAACTACGCCATCGACATGCGCTACGGCGTGTTGCACGACATCGGCAGCAAGGTGCTGGCCGGAGAGCCGGTCGATCTGACAACCGGCAATGTCAACGTCATCTGGCAGGGCGACGCCAACAGCCATGTCCTGCGCTGCCTCGCCCGATGCACCGCGCCGACGACGCCGATCAACGTGTCCGGCCCGGAGACGGCCAGCGTGCGCGCGCTCGCCCTGGCTTTCGGAGAGCGGTTCGGCCGCACGCCCCGGTTCGAGGGGGCCGAGGCGGAGCAGTGCTGGCTGGTCAATTCCGGCGAGGCGGCGCGCCTGTTCGGCAATCCTTCGGTGCCGCTTCTCACGATGGTCGACTGGGTGGCCGAATGGCTCGTGGCCGGCGGCGGCGCCTATGGCAAACCGACCGAATATGCCAGCCGGGACGGCGCGTTCTGACCGTCATGGCGGCAACGACCGAATCGCTCCGGCAGATTGACCTGTCGCCCGTCCATGCCGAAGCCGGATTCAATCTCTCCTCCCTGATCGGCTGGAACCAGACTGCGCAGGACTGGCGTTTCGTGCTGGCGCGCGGGGACGGCGTCGGCCTGCTGGACGCCGACGAAACGCTGGTCGCCACGGCGATGGCGCTGCCCTATGGCCGGTTCGCGTGGATCTGCCTGGTGCTGGTCGCGCCCGATTATCGCCGGCAGGGCATCGCCACCCGCCTGATGGACGAGGTGGTCGCGCGGCAGGACGCCGCCGGCCGGGTACCGGGCCTGGACGCCACGCCCGACGGGCGCACGGTCTACCGGCGGATCGGCTTCCGGGACGTTTACCGCCTCGGGCGCTACCGGGGGGAATCGGTCGCCGCGGCGCCCGAAGCACCGGATGTGCTGCCGGGGCTGTTGCGGGACGAGTTGCGCGTGCGGCCGCTGGCGGCGGCCGACCTGGCCCGGATCGCGGCGGTGGACCGCGGCCTGTTCGGCGCCGACCGGATGGAGCTGCTGTTCCATTTGCGCCGCCGGCAGCCCGGCGCCGCCTTCGGCGCGTGGCGCGAGGGCCGGCTCGCCGGTTACGCGCTGGCCCGGAACGGCCGCGAGGCGACGCAACTCGGCCCCCTGGCGGCAATCGACGATACGGTGGCGCAATCGCTCGCCGCGGCGGCGCTCGACGCGGTGGCAGGACCGGTCTACATCGACGTCGCCGAGACCCGCGCCGATTTCATCGCGTGGCTGGAGGCCAGCGGCTTCGCGCTGCAGCGCCCCTACATCCGCATGGTGCGCGGCCGGGAGGCCGGTTTCGGCGACCCGGCGTGGCTCTACGCCATCGCCGGTCCGGAACTGGGGTAGGTTACGCCGCCAGTTCGGCGATGCGCCGGGCCGCGGGCGGCGGCAGCCAGTCGCCGTCGAGCCCGAGGTCGTGGAATATGGTCTGCGCTGCGTTGTAGCCCGGCAGCCCGGTGATATTGCCGCCGGGATGCGAGGACGAGCCGCAGAGATACAGGCCCCCGATGCAGGTGCGATAGTCGCCCGCGCCCTCGAACGGCCGGTGGTAGCCGATCTGCCCGTCGGTAAAGGCGCCGACCAGGAGATCGCCGGCGGCCATGTTGGGAAATTCCCGCTCGATATCGAGCGGGCTGCGGGTGAAGCTGCCGCTCACCGAATCCCGCAGGCCCGGCGCGTATTCTTCCCACAGGTCGAGCATCGCCGCGCCATGGGCGTCTTTCGCGGCGTCCCAGTTCGCCGGGTCGCCGTTCAGGGCGTAGGGCAGCTTCTCCCACATGAAGGCAGTGTGCCTGCCGCCGGCGGACTGGCCGGGGTCGAACTGGGTCGGGCAGGCGCCCCACATGACCGTCGGCGGAAAGGTGCCGGCTTCGTGATGGCGCACGATGTCGTCGAACTGGCGGACATGATCGAGGCCCAGCACCGTCATGAACGGCCGGGCCAGTTCCGGATACCGTTCGGCCGCGGCATAGGCCGGCGGCGCGTCGAGCGCCAGGTTGAGGGCGAAGAGCGGCGCCAGAAGGTTGTAGCGGAAGGCGGCCGCCTTTTCCCGCCAGCTGCCGGGCAGGGCATCGGCATCGATCAGGTCGAGAAAGGTTTGCTGCGGATTGAGCGACGAAGCGATCAGCCGGCGGGCGCGGATGCGCCTGCCGTCGGCGGTTTCGACACCGATCGCCCGGCCGTTTTCGACCAGAATGCGCCGGGCGGCGGCGCCGGTTGCGATCCGGCCGCCCGCGGCCGTCACCGCTCGGGCCAGCGCGCGGCCGAGGGCGGCGCTGCCGCCGGCCGACATCTGCGCCTTGGACGGGTTGGCGAGCAGGAAGGCGATATGGTGGCCGAAGCCGCGGATCCGCAAATCGACTTCGCGCAGCCCGTTGAAGAACAGCAACCCGGCCTGGATGACCGGGCTCTCGAACTCCCGATGGACGAACTCCAGCGGGCTGAGCGCGCTGACCTCGAGCAGCCGGCGCCCCTCGGCGCTCCGCTCCAGGAGGGCGCGCCGCTCACCGGGCGGGATCGGCGGCGACGTCGCCTCCGGGATCAGGATCCCCTCGACCACCGGGCCGAATTCGTCGAACCAGCGCCGCAGGGTGCGGGCGTCGCGTTCGCTGACCTGGGCGAAGGATGCCACCGTGCGGTCGATGTCGGTCCACCACTCCAGCGCGCCGCCGTCCCGGGTCAGCATGGCGACGTTCAGTTCCGGCTCGATCATGCGGGCGCCGTGGCCCTCCAGATCGAGGTCCCGGTACCAGGGCATGGCGTCGATGGCGCGCAGGAAGAAGGCGTGCGAATTGTGGATCAGCCCCGGATGGAGCGGATCCTCCATTGCGGCGAGGCCGCCGCCGGGCTCGTCCCGGCGTTCGACGGCTACGGTCTCCAGCCCTGCACGCGCCAGATAGGCCTGCAGGATCAGGCCGTTGTGGCCCGCTCCCAGGATAATGGCGTCGTAGGTTTCGTCCATTCAGGGGCCTCGGCGGCGGCCCGGCACAGGAGCGGGCCGCCGCCGGGCATCGCGACGACTATTCGAAGGCCGACTTGCGGTCGATCTTCGGCATCTTGATGCTGCGGTCGAGGAACTCGTTGGTGTAGCGCTCCTCGATGGCGTACTTCGTCTCGATCTTGAAGTAGGTGTTGACCAGCTCGTGGTCGGCTTTCATGCGGCCGGGATCGAAATAGCCGAGCGCCACCGTGCGCGAGATCTTGTCGCTCATCAACTCGGTCACCAGGCCCCAGTTCTCGGTTTCGTTGGCGGCCTTGAGGCCCTTGTTGGCCTCGACGAGCGCCGCGATGCAGGGCGCAGGCGTCTTTACGCAGGTTGCGAAGGCTTTCTGAGTCACCGAAACGAAGGCCGCCACCGTCTTCTTGTTGCCCTTCAGATAATCCATGTTGACGATGATCGAGTTGCCGTAGGGGTTGATGCCGTATTTGCTCCACGGGAAGAAGCCCATGTCGTTGCCCAGCACCCGCTTGAAGATGTGGTGGATGTTGTAGAAGGAGGTGGTGACATCGATCGACCCGGCCTTGAGCGCCGCCAGCTTCGCGTTCGGCTGGATATTGACCCATTTCACCGTTGCCGGGTCGACGCCGACCTTCTTGGCCAGCGCCGGCCACATCTGGCGCGCGGCGTCCCACGGCGGGTTGCCGATCTTCTTGCCGGCAAAGTCTTTCGGGCCCTTGATGCCGGAGCTGTTCAGCCAGTACATGCCATAGGGCGAGTTGGCGTAGACGTTCATCACCGCGACCATGCGGGCGCCCTTGCCCATGGTGACCAGCGCGGTGCCGAGATCGGCCAGGCCGATCGGATTCTTGCCGGCGCCGGTGCGGCGCGACGACATCGACGAGCCCTTGCCCTGCTGGATGTTCAGGTCGATGCCCGCCTTGGCGTACAGGCCCATCTTCTTGGCATAGTAGTAGGGTGCGTGGTCGCCGCCGGCGATCCAGTTGAGAATGAAATCAACCTTTTCGGCGGCGCCGGCCTGCGTCGCGCCAAGGCTGCCGGCCACGGCGACGGCCAGCGCTGCCACTGATTTTCGCCCAATCATCATTTTCCCCATTTCGCTGCTGGTTCGAAACCGTGCGCAGGCGCATGCGCGGAACCGCATCCGGCAGCCGTTCGAGCCGCCATCGCGCCCGCGATTCCTCCCGCCCGCGTTTCTTCCCGAAAGTAACCGACCGGGTACAAAATCTTACGGTGCAGCGCGGCGGGTCACAACCTTGTTGTTGGGTCGCTTGAGCGGTTGCGGCCCGCCTCACTCCACGCCGAGCAGGTGGTAGATGCGCCGCGCGTAGCTGCCGAAGCGTTCATGGGTCTTCATGTCGAGGGTGCGCGGCCGGGGCAGGTCGATGTCGATCCGGTCGGCCATGCGCGCCGGGCCGGCGGTGAGCACCACCACCCTGGTCCCGAGGAATACCGCTTCTGCGATGCCGTGGGTGACGAACAGGATCGTCTTGCGGCTCTGCTCCCAGATGCGCAGCAGTTCCAGGTTCATGCGCTCGCGGGTCAGCGCGTCGAGGGCGCCGAAGGGTTCGTCCATCAGGATCAGCCGGGGATCGTGGACCAGCGAGCGGGCGATGGCGGCGCGCTGCTGCATGCCGCCGGAGAGTTCGTAGGGATATTTCTGCTCGTGGCCGGCGAGGCCGACCATGTCGATCAGCCCACGCGCCCGCTCGCGCGCCTCGCCCATCGGCAGGCCGAGTATTTCGGCGGGCAGCAGCACATTTTCCAGCACCCGCCGCCATTTGAGCAGCAGCGGCTGCTGGAACACCATGCCGACGTCGCGCGCCGGATCGAAATCGCTGCCGGCGCCGCCGATCTCCAGCGTGCCGCCGTCGTGGGGGAAAAGGCCGGCGACGATCTTGAGCAGGGTGGTCTTGCCGCAGCCGGACGGCCCGACGATGGAAACCAGTTCGCCCTCGTTGACGTCGAAGGTGGCGTCGGAGACCGCCAGGAATTCCTCGCGGCGGGCGCGGAACACCTTCTTGACGCCGATGAGGCGGATGAAGGGCTCCCTGCCGCTGGCCGGTTGTGCGGTCATACGGTTTCGACCCGCGCATCGCGCACCACGACGAGCCGCTCCAGTCCGAGCACGATCAGGTAGAGCGCCACGCCCACCAGCGTGATCAGGATGACGGCCATCATCATCGCGGCGGTATCCAGTGTCACCTGGACCTGGCCGATCAGGTAGGCGAGGCCGGAATCCGACGCGATGATCTCGCCGACCACGGCGCCGGCGACGGCGAGCACCACCGCCACTTTCATGCCGGAGAAGATGTAGGGCAGCGAGCCGGGAAGCTGGATCTTGACGAAAATCTGCCGCCGCGTGGCGCGCAGGGTCCTGACCAGGTCGATCAGGTCGGGTTCGACCTCGCGCAGGCCGCGGGCCGTGGTGATCAGGATCGGCAGGAAGCTGATCGAGAAGGCGATGATGATGTTGGTCTGGATGCCGTAGTCGAACCAGACGATGATCAGCGGCCCGAGCGCCACCTTGGGGATCATGTTGAGGCTGACGACCAGCGGCATCAACAGGGTATCGACGGTGCGGAACCAGGAGAACAGCAGGGCGAGGCCGACGCCGACGACGACGGCAAGGAAATAGCCGCCGAAGATTTCCGCCGTCGTCACCATGGTGTTGTGGAACCAGGGATAGGTGTCGAACAGCGACAGGAGGGTTTCATGGGGCGAGGCCAGAACGAATTTCGGCACCTCGCCGACCTTGACCGCAATGTACCAGATCAGCACGACCGCCAGATGCACGAGCACGATGGCCGTCCATCGCCAGATCGTCTGGGCGGAAAGTCCCGCTCCCATGTCGCGCCTCCTTTCGGCGTCCTTCGGTCCCGGCCGGGCTCTTCTCAGGCCCTGGCCGGCCGGTTCAGGGCGCCAGCCATCTTTCCAGATTTTCCGCGACAAAGGAATCGTCGTTGAGATGCGGATAGTCCCGGCACACCCGGTCGATCTCCGCAGCCTGGCCGGGGCTCAGGGTTTCGTCCGGATCGAGGCACCAGATGCCTTCGAGCAGGCCCTGCCGGCGCAGCACCTCGTGCATTCCGGCAATGCAGCCGCGGAAATCGTTGGCGACGTCGAAGAAGGCGGCGTTGCAATCGGTGATCTGTCCGGCGAGCGCCAGCAGGTCCCGGCCGACCCGGTCGGCGCCGGCCGCGGCATGGGCCCGGTCCAACAGGGTCACGACCGACTTCACCCACACGCTCCAATGGCCGAGCAGGCCGCCGGCGATGCGCAGGTTCACCGTTTCGTCGCCACGCTTCAGGCGCCAGGGCGTCAGCAGGTCGAGCAGGATATTGTCGTCGTTGCCGGTGTAGAGGGCGATCCGGTCTTCCGCGCCGGCTTCGGCGACGCCGCGCACGACGTCCAGTGTGCCGTAACGGTCGAAGGGCGCGATCTTGATGCCGACGACCGTGTCCAGTTCGGCGAAACGCCGCCAGAAGGAATGGGGCAGCGGCACGCCGCCGACCGCCGGCTGCAGATAGAAGCCGACCACCGGCATTTCTTCCCCGATCCGCCGGCAATGGGCGATCATTTCGTCCTCGGACGCATTCCGGAATGCGGCGAGGCTGAGCAGGACGGCGTGATAGCCGAGAGCCGCCGCAACCTGCGCCTCGGCGACGGCCTGTCCGGTGCGGCCGGTGACCCCGGCGATGAGGAAAAGCGGTACATCGGCCCGATCGGTCGCCGTTTCCGCAGCCAGCCGCAGCACCGGCTCGTACAGCCCGGCCTCGCGGATCGCAAACTGCGTGGTGTGCACGCCGACCGCCAGTCCGCCCGCGCCGGCGTCGATATAGTAGCGGCTCAGCGCCCGCTGCCGGGTCTCGTCCAGAGCCCGGGCTGCGGTCAGCGCCAGGGGATGGGCCGGGATCGCCGTGCCTTTTCGGAAGCGCGCCAGCGCCGCCTCCGGGATATCCGCGACGCTCCGCGCCATCGCCGTTACACCGCGGTTTGGTGGCGTTCGATGCAGGTCGCCAGCACGTCGTCCGGCTCCCGCCGCCACCAGTTGTCTTTCGAGAAAATCTCGACCTCCGAAGCGCCGCTATAACCCGCATCTTCGACCCAGCCGCGGATTTTCGGAATGTCGATGACGCCGTCGCCCATCATGCCGCGATCGAGCAGCAGATCGATCGTCGGCACCAGCCAGTCGCTGACATGGAAGCCGAGAATCCGGCCCGCAGCACCGGCGCGCGCAATCTCCGCCTCCAGTTCCGGATCCCACCAGACGTGGTAGACGTCGACCGCCACGCCGACGCCCCCATCCGTCGAGGCGCCCAGGGAATCGCACAGGTCGTTGGCCTGCTTCAGCGTGTTCACGCAGGCGCGGTCGGCGGCATACATCGGGTGCAGCGGCTCGATGGCGAGCGGCATGCCGGCGGCGCGGGCGTGGTCCAGCAGGGCGGCGATGCCGTCGCGCACCTGCATCCGGGCGCCGGCAATGTCCTTCGAGCCTTCCGGCAGGCCGCCGACGACCAGGATCAGGCATTCCGCTCCGATGGCCGCAGCGTCGTCGATGGCCCGGCGGTTATCGTCCAGGGCGGCCCGCCGCCCTGCCGGGGTTGCTGCCGGAAACATGCCGCCCCGGCACAGACCGGTGACACGCAGGCCGGCGTCCCGGATCAGCCGGGCGGCCCGCCTGGCGCCGCATTCCGCCAGCTTGTCGCGCCAGGGCGCGATGCCGCCGATATCGTGGCGGGCGCAGCCCTCGATGCACTGCGCCAGGGTCCACTGCGCCTGCACCGTCGCCGTGTTGAGCGAGAGCAGCGCCGTATCGCCGGAAAAGTCGCGCATCGCGAACGATCCGGGGCCTCAGGCGACGCCACGAACCGCGAGCACCGCGGCCATGCGCGCCGCCGCACGCTCCGGGTCGCGCAGCAGGCCGGCCTTGTCGGCGAGGCGGAACAGGTCGCTCAGATGCAGGGTCGAGCGCGCGCTCTCCTGGCCGCCGACCAAGGTGAAATGGTCCTGGTGGCCGTTCAGATAGGCCATGAAGACGACGCCGGTCTTGTAGAAGCGCGTCGGCGTGCGGAAGATGTGGCGCGACAGGGGCACGGTCGGCGCCAGGGTCGCGAAATAGCCGTCCATGTCCTGCCGTGCCATGGCGAGAAGCGCGGCGCTCGCCGCCGGGGCGATGGCGTCGAAGATGCCGAGCAGGGCGTGGGAGAAGCCCTCCGTGTCGCCGGCGATCAGCGCCGGATAGTTGAAATCGTCGCCGGTATACATGCGCACGCTCGGCGGCAGGCGGCGGCGCATGGCGATCTCCTTGCCGTCGTCGAGCAGGGAAATCTTGATGCCGTCGATCTTCTCCGTATGGGCCGCCAGGATCGACAGGCAGACCTCCATCGCCGCCATGTGGTCGGGGTCGCCCCAGTAGCCGTCCAGCGCGGGATCGAACATCTCGCCCAGCCAGTGGATCAGCACCGGCTCGCGCACTTGGGAGAGGATGCGGCCGTAGACCTTCTCGTAATCCGCCGGCCCGGCGGCGCAGACGGCGAGCGCCCGGCTCGCCATCAGGACGATGCGCCCGCCCGCGGCCTCGACCGCCTCGCACTGTTCCTCGTAGGCGCGGATCACGTCGTCGACGCCGGTGTCCGGCCCCGGCGCCAGATGGTCCGTGCCGGCGCCGCAGGCGATCAGCCCGCCGCCGTCCCGCGCCCTGGCGGCGGCGACCGAGCGCCGGATCAGCTCGTGCGAGGTCGGCCAGTCCAGCCCCATGCCGCGCTGGGCGGTGTCCATGGCTTCCGCGACGCCGAGGCCGAGCGACCACAGATGCTCGCGATAGGCCAATGTCGCCTCCCAGTCGAGGGCGGTGTCGAGCCAGGGGTCGGCGTCGGCGCGCGGATCGTTGACGACATGGGCGGCGGCATACGCGATGCGGGGCAGGGCGTCGGCGCGCGCCGGTTCGTAGGTCAGCGGCTGCGACAGACGGTAGGCCTCGATCCGGCCGTCGCTCGTCGGCAGGTCGACCGATGCCACGGTCAGAGCTCCAGTTCCGGCACGTCGACCCAGCGTCGCTCGCGCCAGCTGCGGTAGCCGAGTTCGGCAAGCTGCACGCCCCTGGCGCCGGAGAGGAAGGTGTAGTCCCAGGGCGCGTCCTCGTAGAGATACCGGATGAAATCCTGCCACTGGGTCTTGAAGCCGTTCTCGTAGGCTCCGTCGTCCGGCGCCTCCTGCCAGCCGGCGCGGAAATCGATGGTCTGGGGCACGTCCGGGTTCCACACCGGCCTGGGCGTGTCGTCCCGGGGCTGGACGAGGCAGCGGGTCAGCCCGGCGACGGCGGAACCGTGGGTGCCGTCGACATGGAAGGTCGCCAGATCGTCCCGACGCACCCGGGTGCACCAGGAGGAGTTGATCTGGGCGACGATGCCGCCCTCCAGCTGGAACAGGGCATAGGCGGCGTCCTCGACGTCGGCGTCGTAGGGCTCGCCGGCCTCGTCCCAGCGCTGCGGAATGTGGATCGCGCCGTGGCAGCAGACCGCCCGGACCGGCGCGATCGTATGGTCGAGCACATAGCGCCAGTGGCACAGCATATCGAGGATAATGCCGCCGCCTTCGGCCTTGCGGTAGTTCCAGGACGGCCGCTGCGCCGGCTCCCGGTCGCCCTCGAACACCCAGTAGCCGAACTCGCCGCGCACCGAGAGGATGCGGCCGAAGAAGCCGCTGTCCCGCAGCCGGCGCAGCTTGATCAGGCCGGGCAGGCTGAGCTTGTCGTGGACCACGCCGCCCCGGACGCCCTTGTCGCGCGCTGCGCGGGCGATGGCGAGCGCGTCGTCGAGCGTCTCGGCGACCGGCTTTTCGGTGTAGATGTCCTTGCCGGCAGCGATCGCCTTCAGCAGCAGGTCCTTGCGCATCTGCGTGGTCGCGGCGTCGAAGAACAGGGTGTCGTCCGGATCGGCGAGGGCGGCGTCGAGGTCGGTCGTCCAGCGCGCGATGCCGTTCGCTTCGGCGAGCGCCGCCAGCTTCGCTTCGTTGCGGCCAACCAGGATCGGGTCGGGGACGACCCGGTCGCCGTTGTCCAGCCGCACGCCGCCCTCGGCCCGGATGGCGCAGATCGAGCGCACCAGATGCTGGTTCGTCCCCATGCGCCCGGTGACGCCGTTCATGATCAGTCCGAGACGGTGCGTTGTCATCTCTGCCTTTCCCCGTGCGGCCGGCCCCCGGACATCGGTTCGATGCCGCCCGCGGGCCGCAACCGGTCGGTCGCGCGACCGTAAATTCCCGCGCAAGGCCGGTCAATTGCGAGGGCGATTCCAGCAATCGACGGACGAAACATTATCGCTTCTCATCCTTGTCACCCCGGATGGAGCGAAGCGGAAGTCCGGGGTCCAGAGCCGCAAGGAAAAGCCTGCGCTTGTGGCACTGGGCCCCGGCTCAAGGCCGGGGCGGCAAGATTCTTCCAAATAAGCCGGCACTCCATCCATCATTTCGACCGGAGCGGCGAATTCATTCTGTGCGGCGTTTCGAACCCTGCTAAGTAGCCGAGAGACATTTCGACTTCGCGGTTCATGGAACCGCTTCAGCCGATATGACAGAGAGGCGATTGCAAGGAGGGGGAACATCATGACGCGCGATCCCATCCATCCGGGCGAGACGCTTCGCGAGGACCTCGACGCGCTCGGGATGAGCGCGGCCGAACTGGCCCGGCGGATCGAAGTTCCGGTGAACCGGATTACGGAAATCCTCAACGGGCGGCGTGCCGTCACCGGCGACACGGCGCTGCGTCTGGGACGCTTCTTCGGTACCTCCGGCGAATTTTGGTTGAACCTGCAGAAGCTCTATGAGCTGCGGCGTGCGGAGCAGAAAAAAGGCGCGGAGATTGCCCGCCTGCCTTCGCTGGACGACAACCGGTTGCGCGCTTCAGGCTGATTTGCCGGCCGGTGTAGCTGGAAGATTTGAACGCAATTTTCCGGTCTGGCGCTGGAGATATCCCAGGATCGCGTTGCGGCATGTTCGCAGCGCGGCCGGATCGGCTGCTAGAATGGCCGAAATCCATTGTCGCGACCCGGAGATAGACGATCATGCACCGCGCTTCCTTCCGCAGCGTTCTCGCCGCCCACGACCCGCTGATCCTGATCGGCGCCCATGACGGGCTGAGCGCCCGGCTGATCGAACAGGCCGGCTATCCCGCCTTCTTCATCGGCGGCTTTCCGCTGGTCGGCGCGCGCTACGGCGTGCCGGACATCGGCATCAAGGGCCTCGGCGAGATCGCGGCCGGGGTGCGCGACATCCTGGGCGCGACCGGCCTGCCGGTGCTGGTCGACGGAGACGACGGCTACGGCGACGTCAAGAATGTCGCCCACACGGTCCGCACCTACGAAGCGATGGGCGCCGGCGCCATCATGATCGAGGACCAGACCTGGCCCAAGCGCTGCGGCCACATGGCGGGCAAGGATGTCGTCGACTCCGCTTTCATGGTCGACAAGGTGCAGGCGGCGCTTGACGCAAGGCGCGATCCCGACACCATGATCGTCGCGCGCACCGACGCCCGCGCCGTCCACGGCCTGGACGAGGCGCTGCGCCGGGGCCGGGCCTATGTCGAGGCCGGCGCGGACGCGATCTTCGTCGAGGCGCCGGAGACCGAGGAGGAATTGGCGATCGTCGGCGGCGCCTTCGACGTGCCGCAGCTCGCCAACCCGCTCGAAGGCGGCCGCACGCCGATCCTGCCGCCGGACCGGCTGCACGACCTCGGCTTCGACGTCATCGTCTACGGCATCTCGCTGATCCTGCGCATCGCGCGGACGATGCAGGACGCGCTCGCCGATTTCCGCTCCGGCAAGATGAAGCTGTGGGAGACCGGTGTCGGCTTCGAGGAGTACAAGCGGATCGTCGGCTTCGACGACTGGGCCGCGACCGAGGACCGGTTCGGCCGCAGCCGGAACTGGTAGGCGCCCGCCCGATTATTCCGTGGCGTAGGCCGGCCGGTCCGCGTGGCCGGGAAAGCCGCCGCGCACGGTGCCGGGCCGGCGGTCGCGGTAGACGGCCGACCAGCCCTCCGGCAGCGGGCGGCTGTTCGGCACCGAGAGCCACAGGCGCAGCAGGTGGCGCCTGCGCGCCGGTTCCGGATGATCCTCGAATTCCGTGCGCGCGTGGTAGGTCGTGTGGCTGTTCAGGAACACCATGTCGCCCGGCTCCAGCATCATGTCGAGGCAGAAGGCCGGATCGCCGGCCAGCCGGTCGATGGCCGCCAGCGCGTCGCGTTGCAGCCCGGTCAGCGGCGGCGCATCGTGGTGCTTGCGGGCCGACAGGATATGGGTGTGGATGTAGCGGCTGGCGAAATGGCCCCGCTCGACGCCGTAGATCGGCTGCCCGTACCACGCCGCCTCGCCCGGCTGCTCCTGGCCTTGCCGGCTCCAGATAAACGGTTCATACAGAATTTTCAGAAATTCCGGATGCTGCCTGGCAATCTCGTTGTGGATCGCCACCGAACTGACGAACCGGCTCAGTCCGCCGGACCTGGCCGTCCTGAGGAAAAACAGGGCGCTGACATCCGCCGAATCGGTGTGGAACTCCAGTTCGGCCCGGCTGGTATAGCCCCGGCCCTCGCGCCCGGACATGTCGGTGCCGATGTCGCGCACGTCGCCCAGCATGTCGCCGCGCTTGCTCTGGGAGACGGCGGTGCCGATATGCCGGCCGATGCCCCAGTAGAGCCGGCGCAGATCGTCGATGTTGCGGCCCTCCGCCGGGAAACCGCGGAACAGGAAGATACCGCAGCCGGTTTCCAGCACGTCCCGCGCATGCAGCAGCCGATGCGCAAAGGCCGGCAACGGCAGGTCGGCGGCGGTCATGGCGGCGAACGGGCGGCCCGCGGCGATGCACCGGTCGAGGCCGGCCCCGATCTCCGCCCGGTCGCCCGCCGTCAGCTGGTAGACCCAGTCGTTTCGTTTTGCCAGGTCCGGGCCGCGCCAGTCCGCCGGGCTGTCGATCGGGCCATACATCGTTCTGGGCGTCGTGTTCGCTTTCGCCGTCTCACGCAGCGACGCCGCAAACCTGCAGCGCCGTCAGGGCGAACACCTTCGCCAGCTTGACCAGGTCGTCGAGGGCGACCGGCCGCTGTACGCCCGCCGCGCCGCGCGGCCCGCCAGGATCGGCGACCGGCGGGCCGTAGCCTATGGCGGGGATGCCGGCTTCGTTGAAGGCGTTGCTGTCGCGCCACATGCTCATTTCGAGCGCCGACGTATAGTCGAGCGGGCCGCCGACCGCCGTTTCATGGGCCGCGCGCAGCGCGTCGAGCAGCGGTTCGGCGTTTTCGGCGATATAGCCGCGCTTGAAATCGTAGGCGTCGATCTGCGCCTCGATACCGGTCGCGGCGACGGCCTCGCGCACCTGCCGCCGGATCGACGGTGCATGGGCATTCGGCATCAGGCGCACGTCGAAGAAGATGTGGCAATGGTCCCGCTCCTCGGTCCAGGGCGGCCCGGCCGGGCGCATTTCCAGAACCTGCGCCTTGGGGATCAGCGTGCCGCCCCGGAAGGTCTCCTGCCCTTCGGTTTCGTAGCGCCGGGCCCAGTCTTCCAGCGCCAGGACCACGCGCGAAGCACGCTCGAACGGGTTGGGGCTCCCGGCCGGCCCGTCATTGCGGCGCAGGCCGGGCGTGTAGGCCAGGTTGCCCGGCACGGCGATGCGCAGGCGCAGATAGCCGGCCTGGGCGACCGTGACGCGGAAATCGGAAACCTCGCTGATCAGCGCGTAGTCGGCGACCACGCCGTGCTCGACCAGCCAGCGCGCGCCGTAGCCCTCGCGCACCTGGCTGGCTGCCGGCCCGACGCCGGACCAGCCGGCGATGTCCGCGGCAGCCGCGGGCGGCGCCGAGGTTTCCTGGCCGCTTCCGGCGAGGAAAAAATCCTCCTTGAGCGTCAGCCCGGACCGGACGATGGCCCGCATGGCGATCATCTGGGCCGCCAGCTGCGCCTTGTCGTTGGCGAGGCCGCGGCCGAACACCTGCCCGTCCTCGATCCAGGCGCCGCGCAGGCGTTGCTCGGCCGCCTCGCCGCCGGCGGGCCGGGCGCCCTGGGTGTCGATATGGGCGTTGAGGATCAGGGAGCGCCCGCCGCCGGCGCGGTCGCCGGTGCCGCGGACCAGGCCGATCGCGTTGACGCTCTCCGGCGCCATGAACTGGAGCCGGGCCTCGATGCCGGCCTCGTGCAGCCAGGCGACGACCGCCTCGCCGACCTGCCGTTCCTCGCCGGAATAGTCGGGCAGGTTGCCGAGGGCGAGGCACAGCTCGGCCAGCGCTTCCCGGTCGCCCTCGATGCCGTCCAGAACGGCCTGGAATTCCTGCTCCACGCAAACCCGCCCGTAACGCCGTTGCCGGCGGCAGGATACCGCCGTCGCGCGCGCCGGGCTAGCGTCCCATCTTCCGCGCCCGCCGGTCCCGGCCGTAGAAGCGGGCGAGATAGTCGAGGACCAGCTTTTCGTCCTCCGGCTCGATTTCCGCCATCTCGTGCTCCTCGACCATGTAGACCAGCACCTCCGCCCAGTCCGCGCGCGTCAGGCCCTGCTGGGTGACCAGCTTCATGGAATGGCAGGCGCTGCAGTAGGCGAAGACCTCGTCGCGGCCGTCGCCGGGCGGCATGCCCTCGTAATCGTCCTCGTCGTCTTCGTTCTCGTCCTCGTCGTCTTCGTCTTCGTCTTCGTCCTCATCGTCGCCCGACCCGGCGGCGGGGGCGTTCGCAGCCTTTTCCGGTTCGGCCTTGCCGGCCGGCGCGTCGGCCGCCAGCGCGCCGCCCGCCATCGCCAACAGGACGGCGAGCGTTACGGCCAGGATCGTCCGGGCCGCGGCGGCGAAGGCCGCGGCCCGTGCCGGCGATGGCATGGCGGTCAGCTGACCCGTACGGAGATGCGGTGCATCGAGTTGTTCAGGTAGCCCTTCGGGTTCCACGCGATGGCGAAGGGCTGGATGACGCCGCGGGAGTCGGTCGCCCGGGCCCAGACCTCGTAATAGCCCTTCTGCGGGAACTTCAGCGCCGCCTTCCAGTGCTGCCAGGCATAGGGGTTCGCCGGCTTGCCGAGCTCGGCCCGCTGCCAGGACGCGCCGAAGTCCATCGACACGTCGACCCGCGCCACCGTGTCGTCGCCCGCCCAGGCGTGGCCGCCGACCTCCAGCTCGCGGCCGGAGATGGTCAGCCCGGTCTTGGGCGTCGTGATCAGCGATTTCACCGGCATGGCGTGGATGATGCCCATGGCGCTTTTCGGCACCTTCTCGCCGGGCGAGACCGGATAGTCGGGCACCCGGTAGGCGCTGCCGGTCATCTTCGGCCCGTCATGGACCTTGTCGCGCAGCCAGATGCGCCGCAGCCATTTCTGCGAGCAGGAGCCCGGCCAGCCGGGGATCACCAGGCGCAGCGGCGCGCCGTTCATCGCATGGAGCGGCCCGCCGTTCATGCCGAAGGCGATCAGGTTGCTCGGGTTCATCGCCTTGTCGATCGGCACGCCGCGCGAGATCGGCAGTTTGCCCTCCTTGCCGGAGAGGTGCGTATCGGCGCCAACATGGGCGGTGTAGACGACGTTCGGCTGGACCCCCGCGGCCTTGAGCACGTCGGCCAGCCGCACGCCGGTCCAGTTCGAGCTGGCGACCGCGCCGACCGTCCACTGGTTGCCGCGCGCCGGCGGGTCGAAGAAGGCCCGGCCGTTGCCGCCGCACTCGATGGTGAGCTGCTGGGTCACGACCTCGAACTTCTTCTTCAGGTCGTCGATGCTGTAGGTCGCGGGGCTGTTGACCAGGCCGTCGATACGCAGCGTCCAGGCCGCCGGGTCCATATCCTCCGGCACGAGGCCGTTGTTGCGGATGAAATGCCGGGCCGTCGGCGTCACCGCGTCGTTGAGCAGATGGGCCGGGGTCTCGGCGTTGACCGGCCGGTCGTTGAGCACCGTGAGCCCGTCCTTGCCCTCGATCGCCATCTTGTTGGCGGCGAGCGCTTCGGGGATGAAGCCCGACGGCATGTTGCGGTGGAACGGGATCGCCGCGCCGATCAGCGCGCCCATGCTGGCGAGGCCGGCGCCTTTGAGGAACCCGCGGCGGTCCGGATGCGCCTCGCGCCCGAACACGATCCGGTCGGCTTTCTCCGGGTCTTCGGCGTAGAGTTCGAACAGGTCGGCTTTCTTGGACATATTCATTTCCTCCTATGTTAGACTTATTCCATTATGGCCGTTTCCGGCAGAGCCCGTCAACCGGGAACGCCGGTCCCGGCCCGTCGGAATCCGTGGCCCGGCACCGTATCCTACGGCCCTCCAACGATTCGCTCCGCCCGTCATTCCGACCGGAGTCTCGGATTCAATCCGGGGCGGAGCGGAGGAATCCCGGCGCCGGACTCAGGGTTCTTGTTCATCGGGTTCGAGTCGAGATTCCTCCGCTCGCTTCGCTCGGTCGGAATGACGGGATAGGGATTTCGTCCGGCCGTCTTTTGTAGGGGAGGGTTTCAAACCCTCCCCTACGATCCTTACCGCTTCCCCGCCGCCTCTCCGGCTGGACAGCCCCGCCCCCTTTCGCCGACAATGGCCTCTGCCATCGTCAATCGGAGGGAGCGCGTCATGGCCAAACTGCGCCACATTGCGCTTCAGGTGCCGGACCTCGAGAAGGCGGCCGGGTTCTACGAGCGGGTGTTCGGCCTCGAACGGGTGCGCGAGGCGGAGAGCCCGATCGGCAACGCCGTCATGCTGAGCGACGGGGTGATGAACCTCACCCTGCTCCATTTCCCGGACGGCAAGGGCGGCCAGGTCAACGGGCCGGACTGGGCCGGGCTGCACCATATGGGCTTCGTCGTCGACGACCTCGACGAGACCGGCCGGCGCATCGAGGACGCCGGCGGAACCTTCTTCATGCAGCTGCCGGACCATTATCCCGGCGTCGACGCCGAGACCAAGTACAAGGACAATCACGGCATCGTCTTCGACATTTCCGACCACGACTGGACCCAGGCCGGGCAACAGGGCGGATAGCAGGGCGGGGCGGCTGCCGCCGGCCATGAAGATTACCGCGATCCGCGAAGAGACGGTCTCGCTCGCCTCCGGCCTGCGCAACGCCGGCATCGCCTACGATGCCATGACCGCCAGCGCGGTCGTCGTCGAGACCGACGGCGACCTGCGCGGCCTCGGCTTCGATTCGGTCGGGCGCTACGGCCACGGCGCGCTGCTGCGCGAACGCTTCATCCCGCGCCTGCTCGACGCGCCGCCCGGCGAGCTGGTGGACGGCGACGGCCTGATCGACCCGGCCGCCGCCTGGCGCGCCATGATGGCGAACGAGAAACCGGGCGGCCACGGCGAGCGCGCCGGCGCGGTCGGGGTGCTGGACATGGCGCTGTGGGACCTGCGGGCGCGCCAGCGCGGCGAGCCGGCCTGGCGCACGATCGCCGGTTATTTCGGCTTCGACGGCGCGCCGGACGTAACTGTCTACGGCACGGGCGGCCATTACGGCGCGGACGCCGCCGATACCGAGCCGTTGCGCGAGAGCCTCGCCGACGCGCGCGGTCGCGGCTTCCGGACCTTCAAGATCAAGATCGGCGGCGCGCCGCTGGCGACCGATCTCGCCCGGGTCGAGGCGGCCTTGGAGATTGCCGGGCCGGGCGCCCTGGCGCTCGACACCAACGGTGTCTGGGAGCCGGAAACGGCGGCCGGATGGCTGGCCGCGCTGGCGGACTACGACCTCGCCTGGGTCGAGGAGCCGGTTTCCCCCCTGGACTATGCCGGGCTGGCCGCGCTCGCCGGGCGCTTTCCTGTGCCCATCGGCACGGGCGAGAACCTGTTTTCCTTCGACGACGCCCGCAACCTCGAACGCCACGGCGGCCTCAGGCCGGACCGCGATTGGCTGCAGTTCGATATCTCGCTCAGCTACGGCCTGCCGGAATATGTCCGGATGGTCGACTGTTTCACCGCGAAGGGCTGGTCGCCGCGCCGCTTCGCGCCCCATGCCGGCCATGTCCTCGCGCTCCACACGGTGGCGGCGCTCGGACTCGGCATGGCCGAGGTCGCGCTCGATGCTGCCCTGCCGATCGGCGGCCTGCCGGGCGGCGCCGTCGTCGAAGACGGGCGGGTGACGCTGCCGGACGCGCCCGGCTTCGGCATCGAGACAATGCCCGCGCTCTACGCCTGTTTCTCCGGTCTGCTCGCCTGAAAAGGAACCCGGCCGCCGCAACCAAACGGCCGTTGGGTCACGCCGCGCCCTTTCCTTTTTCCGCCGGCCGGTGGAACATGCGCGCAAACGGGCAGGCGGACGGACAACCTGCAAGGGAAACCGGGCATGAAAGTACGGGTCGATCCGGAACGGTGCGAGGGACACAGCCGCTGCCATGCGCTGGCGCCCGAACTGTTCGCGCTGGACGATTTCGGCAACGCGACGGCGGTGGGCGACGGCGCCGTGCCGCCCGGCATGGAAGAAAAAGCGCGCCTGGCCGTGGCCAACTGCCCGGAATACGCCGTCGAGATTGCGGAGGATGCGGGATGAGCGACAGCAAGCCCGGCAGCGAAACTCGCGGGAACGCCGGGCCGGAACCCGGCACCGAAGCCGGCGCCTGCCCGGTCACCGGCCAGCCGCCGGCCGGGCAATCCCCGCACGAGGCGCTGGAACGGCCGCCGGTCACGGACTGGCGCACCGACTGGGACCATCTCGATCCCCAGTGGCGCGACAACCCCTTCCCGATCTGGGACGATCTGCGCAAGGGCCCGATCGCCCGCACCGAGCGCTTCGAAGGCGCCTGGCTGCCGACCCGCTACGCGGACGTCAAGGCCATCGCCTACGATACCGAGCACTTCACGTCGCGCCGCATCCTCCTGCGCCACAAGAAATACGAGGACCCGCCGCTGCCTGCGCCGCCGATCACCTCCGACCCGCCGGAGCACAAGGCGCACAAGCAGGTGCTGCTGCCCTTCTTCACGCCGCAGGAGGTCGGCAAGCTGGAGCCGATGGCGCGCCGGGTCTGCAACGAGCTGATCGACGACTTCATCGCCGACGGGCGCTGCGACGCCGCCCAGCACTACGCCCGCCACATCCCGGTGCGCATCATCGCCTACATGCTCGGCGTGCCGGTGCGCGACAGCGACCGGTTCATCCGGTGGATCCACGAGATTCTGGAGGTCGGCATCGTCGACGACGAGATCGGCAAGAACGCGACCAAGGCGATGCGCGACTATTTCCGCCACCATATCGCGCTGCGCAAGGAAGGCCGGACGGAAGCCGATCCCGACGGGCCGGAGCCGGACCTGATCCGGGTGATGATGGACGGCTCGCTGAACGGCGTGCCCTTCGAGGAAAACCACGTCCTCGGCACGCTCAACCTGCTGATGATCGCGGGAATCGACACGACCTGGAGTTCGATCGGCGCCGCGATCATGCATCTCGGCCAGCACCCGGAAGACCGGCGGCGCCTGCTCGACGAGCCGGAACTGATGCCGACGGCGATCGAGGAGCTGCTGCGCGCCTATTCGCCGGTCACCATGGCGCGCGAGATCAAGAAGGACGTGGAGATGGGCGGCTGCCCGATGAAGAAGGGGGAGATGGTGCTCCTGTCCTTCCCGGCGGCCAACCGCGACCCGGCCATGTTCCCGGACGCCGACAAGGTGGTGCTCGACCGGCAGGAGAACCGCCACGGCGCCTTCGGCCTCGGCATCCACCGCTGCGTCGGCTCGAACCTGGCGCGCATGGAGTTGCGGGTCGGCATCGAGGAATGGCTGAAGCGAATCCCGGACTACCGGGTCGACGGCGAGGTGCGCTGGTCCGACGGCACGGTGCGCGGTCCGCGGACGCTGCCCGTCGCGTTCGGGCCGGTCGCGTTCGGGTAGGGCGGAGAGACCGCGGGCGGCCGCCATGCGCATCGGGATCGTCGGCTACGGCTATATCGGCCGGTTCATCGCCGAACGGATCGCGGAGAGCGGCGGCCGGTTCGAGACCGCGTTCGTCCATAACCGCAGCGCGGCGGCGCTCGCGGACCTCGACCCGGCCCTGCGGCTGGACGATCCGGAGCAGGCCGGAACCCGCGATCCCGGCCTGATCGTCGAATGCGCCCATCCGTCGATTTCGGCGCGCTACGGCGAATCCTTCCTGCAATGCGCCGACTACATGCCGCTGTCGGTGACGGCGCTGGCCGACGACGCCCTGCGTGAACGGCTGGAGGCCGCGGCGGCGGCGCACGGGACCCGGCTGGTCGTGCCGGCCGGCGCGCTCCTGGGCGGCGACGAGCTGCTGATGCGCCGCGGCGGCTGGGAGCGGGTGCGCATCACCTTCCGCAAGCACCCGGACAATCTCGATTTCTCCGAGAGTGGCCTCGATCCGGCGAGCATCGACGGCGAGACGGTGATCTACGAAGGCCCGGTGCGCGGCGTCGCCAAGCTCTATCCGCGCAACGTCAACACCATGGTGACCTGCGCCCTGGTCTCGACCGGCCTCGACAACTGCGAGGCCCGGCTGATCGCCGATCCGGCGCTGGACGTCGCGGTCGCCGAAGTCGAGGCCTGGGATGCCAGCGGCGGCCTGCTGCGCACCGAGAAGCGCCAGCCCGCGGTCGGCGTCTCCGGCACCGAAATGCTCACTTCGACCTGGTATTCCATCCTCCGCGCCGCCGCCGCCCCGCGGGGGCCGATCGAGCTGGTGTAGGCGCGCGCCCCTCGATACGGCGCGCAAGCGCGCCTACTCGGGGTGAGGGTGTTGTAGTGCGTTCACTCCCCTTCACCCTCACCCTGAGTAGCCCCGGCCCCCGGCCGGGGCGTATCGAAGGGCGGGGCGTATCGAAAGCCTGTCCTGAGCCTGTCGAAGGGGGCGGCCTCACGCGCTCCGGCGGGCCTCGCCGGCGGTTTCGAGGAAGCGGGCGAGGTATTGGCCGGTGAAGCTGTCGGGCACGGCGGCGACGTCTTCGGGCGTGCCGGCGGCGACGATCAGGCCGCCCTTGTCGCCGCCCTCGGGGCCAAGGTCGACGATCCAGTCGGCGGTCTTGATGACCTCCAGATTGTGCTCGATCACGATCACCGTGTTGCCGGCCTCGACCAGCTCGTGCAGCACGTCGAGCAGCTTGCGCACATCGTCGAAATGCAGGCCGGTGGTCGGCTCGTCGAGGATGTAGAGGGTGCGGCCGGTGGCGCGCTTCGACAGTTCCTTGGACAGCTTGACACGCTGGGCCTCGCCGCCGGAAAGCGTCGTCGCCGGCTGGCCGAGCTTGATGTAGCCGAGGCCGACGCGCTGGAGCGTCTCCATCTTCGAGCGGATCGCCGGCACGGCGCGGAAGAATTCCAGCGCCTCGTCCACCGTCATGTCGAGCACGTCGGCGATCGACTTGTCCTTGAAGGCGATCTCCAGGGTCTCGCGGTTGTAGCGCTTGCCCTTGCAGACGTCGCACTGGACGTAGACGTCGGGCAGGAAGTGCATCTCGATCTTGAGCACGCCGTCGCCCTGGCAGGCCTCGCAGCGCCCGCCCTTGACGTTGAAGGAGAAGCGGCCGGGCTTGTAGCCGCGCGCGCCGGATTCCGGCAGGCCGGCGAACCAGTCGCGGATCGGGCCGAAGGCGCCGGTGTAGGTCGCCGGGTTGGAGCGCGGCGTCCGCCCGATGGGCGACTGGTCGATGTCGATGATCTTGTCGAGATGCTCCAGCCCGTCGATGCCCTTATGGGCGCCGGGCAGGGTGCGCGCGCCGTTGAGCCGCCGGGCCGCCGCCTTGTAGAGGGTCTCGACCACCAGGGTGGACTTGCCGCCGCCGGAGACGCCGGTCACGCAGGTGAACACGCCGAGCGGGAAGGCGGCGTCGATCTTCTGCAAATTGTTGGCCGCGGCGCCTTTCACGGTAACGGCCCGGCCCGCCGGGCCGGCACGGCGCTGCGCCGGCACAGGGATCTCCTTCCGGCCGGTGATGTAGTCCGCGGTCAGGCTGCCCGGGACCTGGAAGACCCTGGCCGGCGGCCCGATGGCGACGACCTCGCCGCCATGCACGCCGGCGCGCGGCCCCATGTCGATCAGCCAGTCGGCGTCGCGGATCGCCTCCTCGTCATGCTCGACGACGATGACGGTGTTGCCGAGGTCGCGCAGCCGCTCCAGCGTGTCGAGCAGCCGGCGGTTGTCGCGCTGGTGCAGGCCGATGGAGGGCTCGTCGAGGACATAGAGCACGCCGGTGAGGCCCGAGCCGATCTGGGAGGCGAGGCGGATGCGCTGGCTCTCGCCGCCGGAAAGCGTGCCCGAATTGCGCGACAGGGTGAGATAGTCGAGGCCGACATTGACGAGAAAGCCGAGCCGCTCGTTGATCTCCTTCAGGATGCGCCCGGCGATTTCCATCTGCTTGGCGGTGAGGCGTTCCGGCAGCGCGGCGAACCAGTCGCGCGCGCCGGCGATCGACATCTGTGCCGCCGCGCCGGCGTGCATCTCCGCGACGCGGACGGCCAGCGCCTCGGGCTTGAGGCGGAAACCGCTGCACGCCGCGCAGGGCGCGACGGTCTGGTATTTGCTCAATTCCTCGCGCACCCAGCTCGAATCCGTCTCGCGGTAGCGCCGGGCCAGGTTAGGGATCACGCCCTCGAACGGCCGCGTCGTCTCGTATTTGCGCAGCCCGTCGTCGTAGCGCATCGTGATCGGCGTGCCGCCGGAGCCGAACAGGACGGCCTCCCGGTCCTTCTTGCGCAGCTTCGCGAACGGCGTCGAAAGCTTGAAACCGTAGTGGGCGGCGAGGCTCTTGAGGGTCTGGCCGTAATATTTCGAGCTGGTGTCGGCCCAGGGCGCGAGCGCGCCGTCGTCCAGGCTGAGCGTCGGGTTCGGCACGACCAGCTCGGGATCGAACTCCGCCTGCACACCGAGGCCGTCGCAGGACGGGCAGGCGCCGAACGGGTTGTTGAAGGAGAACAGCCGCGGTTCGATCTCGTCGATGGTGAAGCCCGAAACCGGGCAGGCGAACCGGGCCGAGAAGGTCGTGCGTGCGCCGCTGTCGGCGTCCTCGACGAACAGCAGCCCGTCCGACAGTTCGAGCGCCGTCTCGATGGAATCGGCGAGCCGGGCCGCCAGGTCGTCGCGCAGCACGATGCGGTCGACCACCACGTCGATATCGTGCTTGAACTTCTTGTCGAGCGCCGGCGCCTCGTCGACCAGGTAGATCTCGCCGTTGACCTTGACGCGCTGGAATCCGCGCTTCTGCAGGTCCTGGAACTCCTTGCGGTATTCGCCCTTGCGGCCGCGCACGATGGGCGCGAGCAGGTAGAGCCGGCTGCCCTCGGGCATCGCCAGCACGGCGTCGACCATCTGGGAGACGGTCTGGCTCTCGATCGGCAGGCCGGTCGCCGGCGAATAGGGGATGCCGACCCGCGCCCACAAGAGGCGCATGTAATCGTAGATTTCCGTCACCGTGCCGACGGTCGAGCGCGGGTTGCGCGAGGTCGTCTTCTGCTCGATGGAGATCGCCGGCGACAGGCCCTCGATATGGTCGACGTCCGGCTTTTCCATCAGCTCGAGGAACTGCCGGGCATAGGCCGACAGGCTCTCGACATAGCGGCGCTGGCCCTCGGCATAGATCGTGTCGAAGGCGAGGGAGGATTTTCCGGAGCCGCTGAGACCGGTGATGACGACCAGGTTGTTGCGCGGGATCTCGACGTCGATGTTGCGGAGATTGTGCTCGCGCGCGCCGCGGACGCGGATGTGGGTCAGGCCGGCCCCCTCGAAAACATCGGCGTCGGGGGCGGGTCCGGCAACAGTATCGAGGGTCCGGGGCATCGGATCGGCAGGAAAATCGGGCATGTTCTGGAAGGAAAATTCAATTCGGCCGTCGGCCCGTCCGCGTGCCGGCAATATGGGACGGGAAGGCCGGGAAAGCGACTCGGAATTGGCGCAGCAGGCCGGTGCCGCTGCTTCAGGAGCGTTTTATGATGATCGCGCCGCGCGCGATCAGGTTGTCGAAGTCCGACGCGGTAAAGCCCGCGCTGCTTCGGTCGAAGTCAGTAATATAGAAACAATGTTGCTTTCTCAGGATACGCCTGAGTCTCTTTTGCTCGTTCCGATCCTTACGCCTTGCTTGCCTGAGCAAGTCTCTGATGGCCTTGGCCTCCCCGGCGGTAAAGCTATCCTTACCTTTCACGTTTGCGTCCTCTCGATCAAACACAGACGGCCATTGCTCCGGCCAGAGAAACGGTCAGCGGCGGTCATTCCCTCAACAAGCCCCGTTTCCTGTGGCGGTCTTCGATGGATTAATCCGGATATCCGTCGAAATGCCGCTCCTGCGCCGAGGCGTCCAGCACCGCGGACTAGGCGAGTTCCGCTCGGCGCTTCATTGCCGGTATCACTCACCGCACCAATCGGCGCGGAATACCCCGTAGCTTTTGGGAGATGCTTACGATACATCCTGCGCTCTCCGGATCCATCCCTCCGCCAGCATTGCTTCCGTACAAGCCCAATTTACTCTATCTCTACCCGTCCAACAGACCGCTTGGAGGTTTCCGCTGGCAATCAGAACGACACCGCCTCAGCTAATGTCAGCGTCATGCACAGTCCAAGATTCGCGAGTCAGATAACCAATGAATGAACGGGAATTCCTCAACGCACTCCTTCACGCAACGAATACGCAGCAGGTGGAGGTGGCGCTCGAAACTTACGTCGCAGCAAGTCCTCTCGTCATCGGGTTTGAGCCCGTCGGGCGCAGGCCAAACAATCGCGGCGCGATCGAAGTCGCGTCGGACGCCGGCCGCTCAATGATCGAGCGGGTGACCAACATGCTAGATGCACTCCTTGAGCTAGAGCATGAGCAGCACCGAGGAATCCCGAATTGCCGCTCGCCCCGAGAGGCGGCTAGCGCTTGGCTGGGCGTGTCGGAGAAGGACGGGCTTTCCGCTCTTACTAGGAAAGAGCGCCAGGATCTCGCCGCACGAGCAATCGTCCGACTAGAGCCTGGTGAGGGTTCGCAGTCCAGGATCCTTACCACTATCGACAAGGGTATCGGAATCGAGCCCGATAGTTTGGAAACCACGATTCTCAGCCTCAACGAGAGCAACAAAATTCAGAAACACTACCTCGCGGGTACCTACGGTCAGGGTGGCTCCAGCACGTTTGCTTTCTGTAAGTATACGCTGATCGTTTCGAGGCGCAGAGGATCTGATCGGCTAGGTTTTACGCTGGTCAAGTACGAGGACCTGCCCGCAGAGGAATTCAAGACCGGACGCTATGTGTTTCTTGCCACCCACGACTCACCGTTGGAAGTACCGGCAGCGGCAGGTGACATCGAGCATGGCACTATCGTACGTCACTTCGGCTACGACCTCACCGGATATACCTCAGTTCTCGGCTCGAAGAGTGTGTACGGCGTTCTTGGGCGGATACTGTTTGATCCCGTCTCAGCGATCCGGTTCGAAAACCAAGTCAACAAGTGGAACCGTACCATCAAGGGCGCCCGTAACGCTCTCAACGGCGCCGTGGACGAAGGGGACGACGATACCAGAGGGCCGTCGCTCGACCACCACGTCCCAATGTTCAGCGTGGAGTTGGGGGACTATGGGTCTATTGGGATCGAATACTGGGTGCTCGCCCGGCTCGAAACCATCAAGGGGAAGAAACGGACCAAGCCAGCTGAGAACTTCGTAGACGCGACCAAACCCATGGTCCTCACGCACAACGGCCAGAACCACGGCGACCTCACCGGCAGGATCATCAGAGATGCCAAGCACGGCGCTGACCTCCCGTTTCTCCAGACTCAGGGACGGCTGATCTGCCACGTTAACTGTGACCGGCTCTCGCCCAACGCGAAAAGACAGCTATTTGCCAGCACCCGAGAGCAGTCGCGAGAGGGCCATATGCTGGAGCGCATCAGGTCAGAATTGATCGGCGCCCTCAAGGCGGACGACGAGTTGGTGCGTCTCAACGAGGAAGCCCGCGAGCAGAGCCTCAAGGAGAAGGACGAGGACACCCAGAAGAATATGCGCCGCGAAGTTGCCAAACTCCTGCGCATCGCCGGAGCGGCGCTTGAACAAACCGGCGGTACGAAGGATTCGGAGGAGGGACAGCAGAAGATCGTACAGCGGCGGCCACGCCCTAGACCCCTGCCGATCGAGCCTAAGGACCCGCCAACCTTCTTACGCATCGTCTGGGATGACGAGAAAGACATACCCTTCTATGCCGGACAGCGGAGATACGTCCGCGTGGAGACCGACGCTAACTCCGATTATCACGATCCCGACGATCCCAGCGCGTCGCGCTTTAACGTCGCTGTGGGCGACGACCTCAGCGTTTTCGGCACCAGTCCGCTGAAAGGCGGGCGGATGCGAATTGGAGTCGAGTGTCGAGACAGTGTGGTCGTGGGTTCGACAGGCTCGATTAGGATCGAGCTGTACCGCAAGGGCCTGCCCGCCCTAAGCGACGAGTGTGAGTACCGCGTCGTCGATCCGCCAATGCCCAAGGAGCCGGAGCGGCGCAGCACATTTCCGGACTTTCGGGTGATTCCTGTCGCTGGTCCCGCAGACGACGAATGGGAAAACATCTGCGAGGATCCGGACGACACGGACGTGCGGCGGCACGCCAGCAACTTCGTGATGAATGAGGGTACGCTCTATGTCTATTACTGCGAGTCGTTCCCGCGCTTCACTACCGAAGTTCGCCGCTTCGAGAGACAGCACGAGACGCTAGCGAAGTCCTTTCGATCGCGCTACGAGACATGGCTCGCCGTGCACTCGCTGCTGATGTACCAAGAGACGCAGAGCGAGAGCGCCCCGAACCTGCCAGAGGAAGCTGCCGAGGAGATGGGGCGCCAGGAGCGCGCGCGCCTCGCGGTAATCGCTGCGATGGTAGCCTCTCAAGAAGTGAAGAGCGGCATATCTGGCTTGGAGGGTGACGACGAGGCAGTCGCGTGATCATTGCCGTCAGCCACCTCGTCGACCTCAGAAATATCGGTCTTGGTCACGACTAGTTCGTCACACCTCGGAGTGATGATCTCCGGGTCGAACCGTCCAATCGCGTGCGCTGCGTATACCCAATCGGCCTCGACGGACAGCCAGCGCCGCCCGAGCGATTGCGCCACCGCTCCAGTGGTGTTGCTGCCTGCGAACGGGTCAAGTACCGTGTCCCCCTCGTCCGTCAGGAAATTCACGAAGAACTCGACAAGCGACGAGGGCATCCGTGCGGGATGCAGCGGCACGCCTCGATCAAGGCAAAACTTGCGGTAGCTGCCGCTCGAAAGTGTATTGGCCGCCTTGAGTAGGTTAGTCGTCTCCTGGAGGTACTCAGAGAAGCCCCTTGGCGTGATCATGCCGTCCAGAGAGGGAAGCGCGTCCGCAGCTCCGACGTTAGGCGGGATGGCACCATTGTTATTTGTCTTGAAGCTCTCCGCACCGATGTTGTGCTGCGAGGGACGGATACCCGGGTTATACTTCCCGGTCTCAATTAGCCTCCTCATGCTGGCGCTATACTTGCGAAGAACCTTCCGATTGTCGGCCTTTGGGCGCGTCGTAGGGGACATCCACCAGATGCGAGTGAAGGCATCCTTCACCCTAATTCGCTCTTTGTTAACCCACTCGATGGGCGAAGGCAGTCGCGCCGGATTGTACCAGATGAATTCCTGGCAAAGGTGTAGGTTGCCCTTCTTGAGAAAGCGGAGAAACGCCTCCAAAACATGGGTTGACATGACTGGCTCGCCCGGCACCCACGCGTTTCCGATCTCGATAACGATCGAGCCGTCGTCCGTGACCATGTCTCGAAGAAGGGGGGCAAACTTGGAAAACCAACGAATGTAATCTTCACCCTGCAGGTTGCCGTAGCTCTTCTTGGTGTTGAGCGGGAATGGCGGCGACGTGAACGCGAGCTGGACCCTGCCCTGGTACTCCTCGAACGGCTTGCTCTTGAGCACCTTGAAAGCGTCACCGCAATAGGCAGCACCGCTGTCCGTCACATAGATTGGCCTCGAAGCGCGGCGGCCTTTCCTGAGCGCCGCGGCAATCTCGACTTCGTGCGTCTTCCCCCAAACCGCCATCTGTCTCGCCGTTGTACGAATTGCGCGGCCAACAATATCTCGGCACGCCGGTCTCGTATACGCCCGAAGCCAGCTTCTCCGCTCTTCCCGCTCCAGCGTCGCCAGGAGTTCGGTGTCGATGGCCGCCAGCGCCTAGGCCTCGCCGACCTTATCGGGTGATCATGACCGAGTTTTCGGCGCGTTTGAGCACCTTGAAAGCGATGCTGTTGGAGAAGATCTGGCGCCATCCGGTCCGTTTCTGGAACCGCGATACGACGATGACGGAGTGCGGCCGGCCCTGCTCGACGATCAGGTTCACGGGATCTCCGACCAGCGCCGTCGTGCCGGATACCGGGGTCCCCGCCTTTTCGATCCGCTCTTTGGCGGTCGCGACCGTCTTCCTCGATACCGCAAGAATATCCGCCGCCCGCGCGACCGACAGCAGGAAGAGTGGGGCGGCGCAGCGGCCTGCAATATCTGCATGCTTTTGCGCCGCAACGATGGAGCCCTCGTAATTGGCGATGCAGACGAGATGGCCGTCGCTTTCCTCCCGCGCCCGCGTGACGAGAACGGCGCCGGTATGCTCCCGGGCAACCCGTCTTGCAATCTTGCGCGAAACGAAACCCGGTCCGGAGCCTTTTTCTCCTTCCGGCATGCCGACGATCAGCAGGTCGAACTCGCCGAGCTTCGCCTCGTCGAGTATTCCGGACGGGACGGACGGGGCAATCAGCAGCCGCAGCACGACCGAGCGGCCTTTCGGGCTGGAATATATGATCGCGTTGTCGCCGAGCGGATCGCCCTGCACGTCGACATGGGCGAACTCCGCCTGCCAGTCCCGGCCCAGCCACCCAAGTTCGACGAGCATTTCGCGGCCGCGGCGCAGGGCCACGGCGCCCGGCAATTCGAGGCCCCAGTCGAGAAGGTTCTCGCGCACGACCGAGATTTGCATGCCGCCGGTCTGCAGGTCCCGGTCGATCGGCCGGACGTAGAGCAGCGTCAGGTCGGCGTCGGTTCCCGAGCCGATGCGCACGGCATGACGCAGCGCCCGGTAGGAGGCGTCGGTCCCGTCGATGCAGACGAGAATGCTGAACCGCGGCGGGCCGGCGGCTTCGGGAACGTCCTCAGGGCTTTCTGAATCGCGCAGTGCCGGCTCCCCGGTTTCCGGAGTCGTTCGCGATGCTTCGCCCGCCATCCTACAACCCGATCAGGGGCCAGAAAAGGTAAGCCGAGATAATCAGCAGAACCGTCGACACGATGACCATGCGGTATCCGACGCGGAGAAAATCCGTGGTCTTGAGATAGCCGGATGCGTAGACGATGGTGCAGGCCGGCGTCCCGATGACCGTGAGATAGGCAAAGGCGGACGAAATGGCGGTGATGAATCCGATGAGGAGCGGGCTTTCGCCGGCCGCCGCCGCCATCTTCAGGGTAATGGGCCCGATGACCGCGACGGCGGCGCCGTTGGACATGAGGTTGGTCACGCCGGTCGTCAGCGCCGATACCGCCGTCCAGAGCGGTATGCCGCCTTCGATGCCGAGGGGGGACAGCAGGTCGAGGAAGTTGTTGGCGACCCAGAGCGCCGCGCCGCTGTCCTTCATCTGGACGCCGAGCGAAATGGCGGCTGCGTAAAGGAGCACGACGCCCCAGTTGACGCCGGAGTTCAAATCCTCCCAGCGCACCAGCCCGATGACCAGAAAGGCGACCGCGCCGAATATCGCGACGGTGCCAAGCCCGAGCGTATCGGAGAAAGTCAGCCAGCCGGACAGGACAACGGCAAAGGCGACGATGGAAACCCAGTCGGCCGATTTCATCGGCCCCTGGGCCCTGATCTGCTCCCGCAGCCGGACGACGGCCCGGGAGATGTTCCGGTGCTCCGGCTTGAAGGTGTAAAACAGGATCAGCGTGACGAAGGGAAGCTGGATCAGGAATATCGGATAGGCGTAAAGCATCCAGGTCAGGTAATCGACGACGAACTTGGCCGTTTCCGGATTTGCCGGATCGTAGAAGAATTCCTTCCAGTAGCCGATCATGATCGCGTTGCGGGCGCCGCCGGACGGCGTCCCGATGCCGGCGATCGAGCAGCCGTAGGAAATCGAAAACAGCAGCACCGCGGCGAGGCCGCGTACCTTCCGTGAATCTTCCGACGTCAGCGTTATGAGCGTGATGGCGACGGGCAGCATCATCGCGGCCACGGTATGCTCGCCGATGAAAGAGGCGAGAATTCCCGAAACGACCGAAATGCCGACGCAGACGTTGACCGTGCCGGTGCCGGTCATGCGGACGATCCAGTAGGCGATCCGCTTGTCCAGCTTCTGCTTGACGACCGCGACCGCCAGCATCAGCGACCCCATGATGAACAGGACGGAATCGCTCATCAGGCTTTCGGCCACGGAGGTTGAATCGATGCCGAGCAGCACGACCTGACCGAGAATGATCATCAGGGCGACCGTGGGCAGCGGCACCGGCTCTGTGACGAACAGGATGATCGCGACGACGGACATCGCAATCAGGATGAGGCCGCGCTGGTCCAGCCCTTCCGGCGGCGAAAAGCTCATCATCACGGCGCCGACCGCGAGCGCGATGAAGAACCAGCGCTTGTCCCAGAGAAAGGCGCCGAAGCCGCGCACCACGGGCGCCCTGTGGCGCTGAGCGGCCTGGCCCAGTGTTCTGTCGAGTCTGGCCTGAACCGCGGGGTGCATTCGAAGCTCCTTGAATTGACGCGCACATGGAGGGCGGAGTTCTTGAGGCTACGGATACGACATCACGGAAAACGGTGCAGGGGCAGACCGTCACACCTCCTGACTTTCCCCAGGGGAAAGGCCGCCTATTCCGCCAGCAGGCCCCGCTTCCGGTGCCAGTCCTCGATGGCTTCCTCGGGATACGCCTCGAAATGCCGCTCCTCCGCCGACTCCTCCCGGACCGGGCACCAGACAGGCTTGGCGCCGAGCATGAGGTGGACGCGCTCCGGCGCCGCCGGCAGTTCGGTGTCGATGGCCGCGGCGAGCGGATGGACCAGCTCCGGCCAGCGCGGGTCCCACAGCCAGAGATGGCTGCCGCAGCGCTTGCAGAAATGCCGCATCGCCGTGCTCGTCCGGCCGTCGATGGTCGCCTGGTAGACCGCGAGATGTTCGCCGCCCTCGATGCGCAGGGTCGGCGTGTCGCCCATGATGTTGACGGCGTAGCCGCCGCCGCCGGTCGTCTTGCGGCAGATCGAGCAGTAGCAATAGTTGAACGGGTAGGGCGTGCGGCTCTCGACGCTGAACGTCACGGCGCGGCAATGGCAGGAGCCTTCGAGAAGCATGGCGAATCTTTCCGGTTCGGGCCTTCGAATTGGGGCCTTTTCCATTCGATTTGATTTTCGGGCAGGTTATAAACGGCTTGCCGACGCGGGCTAGGCGAATTAAACAAGAGTCGCCAACCGAACATACGGGGAACATCATGGCAGGCAGCGTCAACAAGGTCATCCTGGTCGGCAACCTGGGCCGCGATCCCGAAGTCCGCACGATGCAGAGCGGCGACAAGGTCGCGAACTTCTCCGTCGCGACCTCCGAACGCTGGAAGGACCGCAACTCCGGCGAGATGCGGGAGCGCACCGAGTGGCACCGCGTCGTCATTTTCGGCCGGACCGCGGAAGTCGCCGAGCAATATCTGCGCAAGGGCTCGAAGGTCTATATCGAGGGCCAGCTCCAGACCAGCAAATGGGAGGATAAACAGACCGGCCAGGAGCGCTATACGACCGAGGTCGTGATCCGCCCCTATCGCGGCGAAATGACGATGCTCGACAGCCGGCGCGACGGCGGCGGCACGAGCGACTCCTATGACCGGGGCGACCGGGGCGGCTCCTACGACTCCGGCGGCGGGGGCGGCCAGCGGGACGGCGGCGGCTACGGCGACCGGCAGCAGGGCGGCGCCCCCCAATCCTCCGGCGCCGATTTCGACGACGAAATCCCGTTCTGATTCCGGTTGCGGTTCCGGTCGGGCATTGCGCCCTCCGGCATCGACAACCCGGGACCCTTCCCCGTCATTTCGACCGAAGCCCCGGACTTTTCCGGGGCGAAGCGGAGAAATCTTTCACGCCTGGCGCTCAGGACCATGCGCTGCGGGTGAAAGATTTCTCCGCTCCATGGTCCTCCGGACCATTCCGGTCAAAATGACGGGAAGGGCGGTTACCCGCTAGTACGCAGGGGAGGGTTTCAAATCCTCCCCTACAATGTTTCGGCACTCTCCGGCCGCAGAACTATCCGCCCGGCGTTCCCCAGGCGAGGCGCGCGGCGTAGCCGGCCGGCCGCACCTCCGCATCTTCCAGAAGCCCGCCGTCGCGCAGGGCGCGGTGGGCCCTGGGCAGGCTGTAGTGCGGCAGCGACGGGTAGAGATGGTGCTCCAGGTGGTAATGGACGTTGTGGGGGAAGAGCAGCCACATCAGCCATTTCGGCCCCAGATTGGTGCGCGCGTCGCGCCAGGCGTCGCCGGTCTCGGTCGTCATGCCGTGTTCGAGGATCGAGCGGAAGCGCATCAGCGGCTGGAGCAGGAACCAGAGCGGGATCGCCCAGAGCAGCAGGTATTCGGCGAAGAAGCCGAAGGCGAGCGCCGCTGCCGGTAGCGCCAGATGGAACCCCGCCACGACCCAGCGGTCGGTGAGCGCGTCGCGGCGCAGCTTCGGCGCGGTGTCGCCGAGCGGATCGGTCTTCGTTCCGTCGAGCCGGGCCGCGGATGGCGCCCCCCAGAAATAGGCGTAGGTCTTCCAGGCCGTCAGCCCGGCGGCGTCCTTCAGCAGCTTGCCGGCGAGATAGGCCCGGCCGCGCGGATAGCCGCCGTGGATCGGCGTGTCCGGGTCCTGCGCGCCGAACAGGTGGTTGTGGTGCAGCCTGTGGATCACCCGGTAGGCGAACATCGAGATGCCGACCGGCGCCGCGCAGATCCGGCCGACCAGGTCGTTGAGCCAGCGGGTTTCGTACAGCCGGTAATGCACCGCCTCGTGGGACAGCACGAACAGCGCCTGCGCCCTTGTCGCCAGCAGCGCCATGCAGGGCGCGACGATCCACCATTCCGGAAACAGGACGGCGAGCGCGAGCAGCGCGGCGATTTCCAGCCAGGTCTGCAGCACCGACAGAGTGGAGCGCAGCGGATCGAGCCGCGTCAGCTCCTTGATGATGGCGGGATCGAGGCCGCGCCGGTCGCCCAGGTCGTCGTGAAACTCGTCGCCTGTGGTTTCGGCAGGTCGCGGCGGCGGGGCGGTCATGCGCGCAGGATAGCGGAAGCGGGCGGTTCGCCGAAATCTATTCCTCGCGCCACGGATTGACAATCGCCACCCGAAATCTCCCCCTCCCCTTGGGGGAGGGGGTCAGGGGGAGGGGATTGCTGCGGTTGTGGCATCGCGGGAATCTGGCATCGGCGCGGCGGTGGGCGGGGGGGGGGGGGGGGGGGGGGGGGGGGGGGGGGGGGGGGGCGGGGGGGGG
>JAPPLJ010000045.1 GCA_028819475.1 Rhodospirillaceae bacterium | reverse complement strand
GATTCGATCCAGACCGCCGCCGCCCGCATCACCGGCAGCATCGGCACCGACCTGCAGGAGGGCGGCGCCCCTCGATACGGCGCTGACGCGCCTACTCGGGATGAGGGTGTGTAATGCGTTTACTCCCCTTCACCCTCATCCTGAGTAGCCCCGGATGAAATCCGGGGCGTATCGAAGGGCCTGCCCTGGGCCTGCCGGAAGGGCGCGGAAGAAAAAGGTCCGGATGTCGCCATCCGGGCCCGGTATTGTCTTCGGAAAGCGGCCCTGGATCAAATGCACTTCTTCTTCACATAGACGCCGAGAGCGGCGCGCCGTTCGGCGTCGCCGCCGTCCAGCATGGCGGCGGCGAGGTCCGTGCAGCCCATCGCCTCCAGCCGTTCGGGCGCGGCCGGAGGATCGGCCAGCCAGACCATCGCCGCCGCGACCGCGAGCACGGCGGCGCCGACGATCGCCGCGACCGCAACCGGCCCGACGCCCCTCGATACGCCCCGACCGGTGCCCCCCCTGTCATGCCTCAGAACTGCCGCACGGCCCGCAATTCGCCGCGGGTCCGCCGGAAGCTGGAGAGTTGCGCATTGGAAGCGCGCGCCTCGTAGATGCCGACAAGCTGCGGGCTGAAGCCGCCCAGGGTGAAGGCGCGGTTGAACAAGCTCAGCCGGTAGGTCTGCCCCCGGTCCACGCGCCGGGCGTCGCCGCGGGTCAGCACCCGCCAGTATGGGCTGGCCTCGTAGGTCGTCCGGTAGAAGTTGGCCGACGCGCCGACCGTAAAGCCCCAGGGCAGCGCATAGCTCGCCGAGACCTGCACCCAGGGCCGTGCGTTGCGCTGGTGATCGACGCGCGGCACCTCTGCGGACCAGCCGGCGTTCGCGCCGACCGACAGGGTCGGCGTCGCCTGCCAGTTCAGATTGAGCGACGCCTGCCAGCGCGGCCCGTTCAGCCCGCCGCTGTCCTCGTAGATCCGCTGGTGCCAGCTCGCGGCCTGGCGCGTGAACAGGCGCGGGCCGAGGCGCTGGGCGGCCTCCAGGCGCAGGCCGGTTTCGCTGTATTCGAAGTCGCCCGCGCTCAGAAGCTGACGCACGCTGGCGAGCAGGCTGAGCTCCCAGGTCCGGCCGGCGAGCCAGCGCGGCCCGGCATGGCCGGCGATCAGCGTGCGGTCGAAGCGGGCATGGGCGTATTCCTGGCGCCAGAGGTCTCCGCCCACGCGCAGGCGCAGGGGCCGGCCCCACAGGTCCGGGAGCGGCTGCTGGTATTCGGCGCCGCCCCACAGCAGCAGGCCGATGCCGGACGAGGGCCGCGAATCGTCGCTAACCCGGAAGGGCAGGACGGTGCCGAACGCCGGCAGCCAGACCGTATCCGCGCCGGAGGCCGCGCCGACATTGGTGTCCGGCGCCAGGGCGAAGCCGAAATAGGCGCTCCAGCGCTTGCGCGCCCGGATCGCGCCGAGAAAGCGGTTGACGTTCGCCACGACCGCCTCAGGCGGCTTGCCGGCCAGCACCCGCTCGAAATGGCGCCGGGCCAGCGTATCCTCGCGCTTGAGGAAGAAGGCGCGGGCCAGTTCCAGCCGGGGGCGCGTCAGGCCGGGCCGGATCGTCAGCATGCGCCGCAGGGCGGCGATGGCGGCGTCGAGGAAGGCGTCGCGCGTCTTCTCGTCGACGCCCTTGCGGCCCGCCGCGATCCCGGCCTGGCCGACCAGGAACAGCAGGGAAAGATCGTTGGGGCGAGCTTCGACGGCCGGCCGCAGGACGGCGAGCGCCTGCACCGGCCGCCCGGCCCGGAGCAGCGCCTTGGCCCGGTCGGCGGCGGATTGCGGCGCGGCGGGTTTCGATTGGGCCGGCTTTTGGGCCAGGGCCGGGAGAGGGCCTGCGAAGGCCATCGGCAGGGCCATAGCGGCGGCAAGGCAGGTGACCGGCAAAGCCGACCGCTGCAAGCGCGCGGGGAGGAGCATGGCGCGATCGTCCGGAAGCTGGGGCCTGGGAAAAAGAAGGGCGGCGCGAACGCCGCCCTTTGAGCATGCAAGGGGAAATTTGCCCCTTTGGGGGTTAGTCCGCCCGGGTCGTGTAGGCGCCGGCCGCGGAGCCGTCGCCGAAGGTGGCGGTGAACGCGCCGAAGAAGCCCGTCGGACGCTGGTTTTGGGCGGTCGTGCCCGGATTGCCATCGTGATCGACCGGTGTCGGACCGTATGCCTGCGTACTCCACGCGCCCGGAGAACCGCCACCAGCGGTTGTGCCGTTGATGAAGTTACCGGCAGTGGGACCCAGGTTGGTTTCGTTAAGGAGAACGGTCCAGTTTCCGACTGCCCCACCCTGGAAGTTCGAAACCCGACCGCGCAATGTCGGCTGCGTTGCGAACTTCGCCGTCAGGTTGACGTCGGCGGTGAACTGACCGGAGTTGTCGCCACGCTTCGAAATGCCGACGGCCGAGCCGCTGTAGGTCGCCGTGACATCCGCCGCGGGATCGCCAGCCTGCCCGAGATTGAGATTCTGAACGTTGCCGTCCGACTCTGCGAACAGGGTGACGCCGGTGGCCGCGCCGGTGGCACTATAGGTCAGCCAGTAGCCGTAGCGGGCGTACATGGTCGCCGCCTTATACATTCCCGCCATGTCCGGATTCGCATCGTAGAGTTGCGTCGTCGAAGTCGGGGTGAAGTACCAGCCACTACCCAACGTCCCGTCGGCATTTACCTTGCAACCGTCGTCGCCCCCCAGGCACCAGACCGCGCCCGGAATGCCCTTGTACTCCGTGCCCGGTGTGGTTGTAGTGGAGGCGGCGCCATAGGCGGTGCCGTCGACGAACGTGCCCGTGGAGACCAGAACAGGAGTACCGGTCTTGTCCACGGCCGACGCCATCATGCCGGCGATCAACGCCACCGGAAGGGCCGCATTAGTGTCGCCGATCCGCTCCATCATGATGTTATCTTCGCCGACGATCATGGCCCAGGTCATGGCCCCGATGGCTGCGGCATCGTTCTTGATGCCATCCCTTGATGTCGCGTCGGCGATGTCAGCGGTGTTGAGAGCGGCATCTACGCTAGCGGTGCCGATGGCCGTCATGACCTCGCCTGCTATCCGCTTGCCGATGACAGCGGGCATCATCGGATAGTCTTCGGCCAACTTGTTGGCTCCCTTGACCTGGGCAACCGCGTCCCTCAGTGAATCCACTTCCGTGGTCGGGGTGGTGGTGCCAGTCTGCAGCGGGTTCTTGTCGAGGATCGCCTGGGCGTTCTTTTTCTGGGCCGTCGCCTGCTCGACCGCATGTTCGGCTGCCGCAATCGCACCGGCCCGGCCCGCGTCATCCTCGGGA
This sequence comes from Rhodospirillaceae bacterium, assembly GCA_028819475.1. Lineage (NCBI taxonomy): Bacteria > Pseudomonadati > Pseudomonadota > Alphaproteobacteria > Rhodospirillales > Rhodospirillaceae > Rhodospirillaceae bacterium. The sequence goes on along the minus strand of JAPPLJ010000045.1, from coordinate 506 downwards.
AGGCCCTCAGCCGCGGTCTTCGCCGCCATGGCATCGGTCAGCGCATCGTCTGCGTCCATGACGGCCTGATTAGCAGCCGTCTCCGCATCCAGAATCATCTGTGCGTTCGCGATGGCCATTGCCGAGTCGCCCTTGACGGACTCAGCAGTGAGCATGCGCGCGTATTTGAGCGCGTCCTTCTCGGCCTGCGTCGCGGCCATGCTGGCGGCCATGGCGTCCGTGACCGCATCCGCCGCGTCGGCTTTGATGCTCTCGGCTGTCGGACCCGCCGGCGGTGGCGGCGTCGGATCCGGCATCGTCGCCGTCGTTCCACCTCCCCCACCGCCGCAGGCGGCAAGAGCAAACGCCGCCGCAAAGCAGATTCCTGCCAGTTTAAGTCGTGAACTCATCTTTGTTCTCCCGATACCGGCGCAGGCCTCGTGCCGTCAGCGCCGCACTTTGGAAGGTTTAGTAGAAGCGGAGGAACCGACTTCCCCCTTGCGGTAGAGGACGAAGCCGTCCCCGTC
>JAPPLJ010000044.1 GCA_028819475.1 Rhodospirillaceae bacterium | reverse complement strand
GGGCTTGTCTTGCGCCAGGCGAAGCCTGGTGAAGGGGGATGCCATGTAGCGACATGACGGAAACCTTCTCTGCGACCCAGCAGGTGAGAGTCCTGACCGGCCAAGGAGGACCGACCAGCCGGAACCGAGTGTTGCGTGGTGCGGGGGCGACCCCGGCTGCGAAGCGTACACAGGGAGCCTTGCAGGCCGCGTGATCGAGCCACGATATCCGTAAGCATCGCGGAAGCCGACGCTGTGACAAGAGCGGAAGGCACCACCGCGGGCGCCGGGACGGTCCCGGGCGTCCGGGGTTCCGCCGGGGTCGGAGAGCGGGGCATGCGGGCAGGGGTCGCCCAGGAACCTGGGAGGTCTCGTCGTCTCCGCCCGAGGCTGCGGCATGGACGGCCGCCATAAACAACGTCCCGGCCCCGGGGACGGCCCATCCCCGGGGAGCGAACAGGGCGCACGAGGCGGTACCGCCAAGCGAAGGAGAACGAAGCGCGGCGGGACGGGCGGCGAGAAGTCGGAGTCCGCGGATAGTACCGGCGAGGTCGGGGAACCCGCCCCAGGGGACCCGGCGGAGGGAAGCGGCGGACCGGGCTGTGGGGCTTTCGGAGGGAAAGATGGACGGACCGCCGAGTTCGGTGAACATCTCAACGCGACAAGGAAAGCTGGCGGAACTGGCTCGGATCGAGCCGAAGCTGGAACTGATGACGGTGGCGCACCACGTCGACATGGCGTGGCTGCGCGAGGCCTACCGGCGCACGCGCAAGGACGGCGCGGCGGGTGTGGACGGCGTGACGGCGGCGCAGTACGAGGCCGGCCTGGACGCGAACCTGTCGGGACTTCTCGACCGGTTCAAGTCGGGCCGGTACCGGGCGCCGCCGGTGCGGCGGGTGCACATCCCGAAGCCGGGCAAGGCGGGGAAGACGAGGCCGCTGGGCATCCCGACGCTGGAGGACAAGGTTCTGCAGCGTGCGGTGCTGATGGCGCTGGAGCCGATCTTCGAGCAGGACTTTCTGGACTGCTCGTACGGGTTCCGGCCCGGACGCGGCCCGCACATGGCGCTGGAGGCGCTGTGGCACGGGCTGATGGGCCTGGGCGGCGGCTGGGTGATCGATCTGGACATCCGGAGCTTCTTCGACGAGGTGGACCGGGGCTGGCTGAGGGACTTTCTGGGCCGACGGGTGCGCGACCGGACGATCCGGCGCGCGGTCGGCAAGTGGTTGAACGCCGGGGTCATGGAGGACGGCGCGGTGCGCCGTTCCGACCGGGGCACGCCGCAGGGCGGGGTGATCTCGCCGCTGCTGAGCAATCTCCACCTGCATCACGTTCTGGACCTGTGGTTCGAGCGGGACGTCAAGCCGTGCCTTCGCGGTCGCGCCTTCGCGGTGCGGTTCGCGGACGACGCGGTGCTGGCGTTCGAGCGGGAGGAGGACGCGAGGCGGGTGTTTGCGGTGTTGGGGAAGCGGTTCGCGAAGTACGGACTGCGCCTGCATCCGGAGAAGACCCGGCTGGTGGACTTCCGCAGTCCGTCCCGGCGGAAGCCGGGCGGCACGCAGCGCGGGCGCAGCTTCGCGCTGCTGGGGTTCACGCACCACTGGGGGCGCTCCCGCGAGGGGCGCTGGGTTGTGAAGCGCAAGACGGCGAAGGACCGGCTGACGCGCGCGATGCGCGCGGTCGGCGACTGGTGCCGCCGGAACCGCCACCAGCCGGTGGCGGTGCAGTGGGCGGCGCTGCGGCGGAAGCTGCTGGGCCACTACGCCTACTACGGCATCACCGGCAACTACCGGGCGCTGGGGCGGTTCCACTGGTGGGTCCGCGCGACGTGGTACAAGTGGCTTTGCCGCCGCTCGCCGCGCGCGCGGATGACCTGGGACCGCTTCCTGCGGCTGTGCCGCCGTTGCCCGCTTCCCCGACCGCGAATCGTGCAGAGCATCTATCGCGCGGCTACACCATAGCCCGAGGAGCCGGATGCGCGAATCGCGCACGTCCGGATCTGTGGGAGCCGGGGGCGGGCGACCGCCCTCGGCCACCCGGCCC
>JAPPLJ010000043.1 GCA_028819475.1 Rhodospirillaceae bacterium | reverse complement strand
CCAGAGAATCACACTACGGACAGGTTGAGAATCCCCTTTCGCAGAGAAATCCTCTTCAGAGGGGGAAGTGGCCGAGCGCAGCGAGGTCGATGGGGGTGTCGTGCCGTTCGAGCAGGAATGGCTGCCCGGCGGTGCGTGCCCGGCGCCACTGCACCCCCACCCAATTCCTGTCCGGGCCTCCCCCTCTGAAGAGGGGGAGGGATAAGGCGGAATTGCATATCCCCCCTCCCCTTGGGGGAGGGGGTCAGGGGGAGGGGTCTGCGGCGGCTGGCGCTTTGCCGGGATCGGACATCGGCGCGGCGGCAGGCGACCCCTCCCCTAACCCCTCCCCCAAGGGGAGGGGGATTCGAATCGCACCTTTCCGCAGGGGTATGCTCTGGGCCTGCGCGCTTGCGCTGGTGTGCGGGCTGGGTTGGGCGGCCCCGGCGCAGGCCGCCGAACGCACGCTGCTGGTGCTGGGCGACAGTCTGGGCGCCGGTTTCGGGCTGCCGGCGGAACAGGGCTTCGTCCCGCGGCTGGAGGCGGCGCTGCGCAGCCGGGGCCACGATATCCGGGTGATGAACGGCAGCATCTCCGGCGACACGACGGCCGGCGGCCGGGCCCGGCTGGGCTGGGCGCTGTCGTCGAAGCCGGATTTCGTCATCGTCGCGCTCGGCGGCAATGACGGCCTGCGCGGCCTCGATCCGGCCGAAACGCGGGCCAATCTCCGGGCCATCCTGGCGCAGTTGACGGAACGGAAAATCCCCGTCCTCCTGGCCGGGATGAAGGCGCCGCGCAATCTCGGCCCGGAGTACGAAGCCGCCTTCAACAGCGCCTGGCCGGAGCTGGCGCAGCGCTACGGCGCCGTGCTCTATCCCTTCTTTCTCGACGGCGTGGCGCTGGATCCGGCACTGAACCAGCCCGATCTCATCCACCCGAACGCGGCCGGCGTCGCCGTGATCGTCGAGCGGATTCTGCCCTACGTCGAAAGGCTCCTGGCGGGCGGCGGCTAGGGGGCGCCCCTCGATACGGCGCTGGCGCGCCTACTCGGGATGAGGGGTTTTGATGCGTTTACTCACCTCACCCTCACCCTGAGTAGCCCCGGCCCCGGCCGGGGCGTATCGAAGGGCCTGCCCTGTGCTTGCCGAAGGAGCCCCGCAAAAAAGGAGGCCCGGATGTCGCCATCCGGGCCCGGAATTTTGTTCGGGAAGCGGGACCGGCCCGCCCCGGCCTTGAGCCGGGGTCAGCGCCGGACCTTGGTGGGCTTGCTCGGGCCCGCCGAGCGGCCCGCCTCGCCCTCGCGGTAGAGGACGAAGCCGCCGTCCTTGCCGCTGAACAGGCCCGGGCGCTTCCTGTACCGCTCTTCCGGCGTCTCGTAACCCGGCCCGCGGCTGTATTGCGACAGCCGCCACCAGGGGCGCTTCTTCTCGCCCTCCGCCCCGGACTCCGGTCCGGGGCCGGCCTCGGCGTCGCCCGTCCCGGCCCTGGCGGTAGCCCCTGCGGAAGACGTCTCCGCAGAGGGGCCGGCGCAAGCGCCGACCGCCAGGGCCAGGGCGGCGACGGCCGCGAGCGGGAGAAGACGGGTCACCGGTTCGCGCTCCCGTTACGCCGCTATCCGCCTAGAACTTGACGCGGATGCCGCCGAGAACCACCAGCACGCCGTCGCGCGCGACGGAACACTTGGCCCCGTTCTGCACGCCGGCGACGCCGCCTTCTGCGGTGCCATCTCCATCGGGATCGAGGGTGGCGTCCCAAGAGGAGGCGCCGCAGGTGGTATCGAAGGTGGCGTTCGCGTCGAGTGCCGGGGGCGTGTAAACGCCGGTGGTGCCATCGACTGAGCCAACAGCAGCGAGGTCAGTAGCGGTGCCGGCTTCGTGCGCCACCGTGTACGCCCCGTTGCCCGTGTCGTAGGACACGCCGAAATAGACGTCCGCCGCGGCGCTATCGACGTTCTGATGGACGCCGACCCAGTAGTTGGTGGTGGTCGAGTAGTCGCCCTTCTTGTAACTGGCGTAGCCAATCGTGAGGCCGGTGGCGCCGGCCTCCATCAGCTTGCCGGTCCAAGAGACGTTGGCCATCCAGGCGGTATGCTTGGAACCGGGCGTCCTTGCCGCCGCCTTGGCAGAGGTTACCATGACGCCGGTCGTGTAGGCCGATTCGTCGTCGTCGGTAGCGGGATTGTCGGCCGTCGTCAGGAAACTCCCGACCATACGCGACATGGGCGTCGCCATCGTCATCCCGGCCTTCGTCAACGCCTGGGTATAGGCGCCGTTGACGCTGAACCCGGACGCGTTGTGCTTGACGCCGCCCGACACGCCGAAGCTGTTGATGTCGCCGCCGCCCATGCCGGCGTTCGGCTGATGGCGGTAGCCTGCGCCGAGCGCGATGCTGATGTCCTTGGACATGCTGGCCGGGCTGCTGAACGAAATGCCCGCCGAGTAGCTCTTGGCCTGCGTGTAGGACACCTGCATCCCGACGCCCATCAGGTTCGGCGTCTTGTAGAGGATGCGGTTCTGCCGCCCGCCCAGGCCGACATTGCCCGGCATCCCGATGCGGCCTTCGGCGACCATCTTGTCCGAATTCGGCACCAGCCCGGTGCCCGTCGTGCCGATATTGAACGTCAGGCCGGCGGCGGTGAAGCCGGTATAGATCGCCGGGCCATGGGCGTGAATGCTGTGACCGAGCGACACGGTGCCGAGGTCCTTGTTGACGATGTCGATCAAGGAATGCCGGACGCCGACGGTGCCGCCGGAGCCCTGGGCGCCGTCGTCGCTGAAGCCGGTGCCGTAACGGCCGCCGCCGGCGCTCATCCCCCACTCGGACAGCGCGACCGCCGAAGTGTTGGCGTTCAGCTTGCCGACCGCCCGGATGCCGAAGCGCGACACCGATTCGTCGTTATCGACGCTGTGGATGTCCGACTTGCCGCCCGAGGACGCGAACCGGACCGCCCGGTTGACCCAGCCGTAGATCGTGACCTTCACGCGGCTGTTGCCCGACTGTACATTCTTGTCCGGGCCCTTCGCCATCATGGCGGACTTCATCTGACTCTTGAGGAGCGTGACCTCATGATCCTGCAAACGGCAATGCCTGAATCGGATAACCCATTGATGTTATTCGATTCTGTGAAAATACCGGTTCGGCCGCCTTGCGGGTTTTCGACCCCTCAGGCGGCGAATTTGTTTGCCAGATGTTTGCCGTAAGGTAGGATCGGTACGATCGAAAAGGGTTGAAAACCATGGCAAACCGCATGTCCAAACTTACCGACCGCGCGGTCGGCGCCATTGCGGCAAACGATTCCGACGCCGTTTACTGGGACGGGGAGCTGACCGGCTTCGGCGTCCGGGTCCGCGCGTCGGGCCGGAAAACCTGGGTGCTCCAGACCCGCGTGCGCGGCCGGCTGCGCTGGTTCACCCTCGGCCATTACGGCGCGCCGGGCATCGAGACTCTGGGCGCCGAGGCGGCGCGGGCGCAGGCGCGGCAGCTCCTGGCGCTGGCGAAGCGGGGCATCGATCCGCGCGAAGACCGGGACGGGGACCCGGATGCGTACAGGGCGCCGTCGCCGTCGGTGGCGGCGCTCGGGCGCCGGTTCCTGGAGGATTACGTTCCGGACCATTGCAAGCCGGGCACCCAGGCGCACTACCGCCGGATGGTGGAGAAGTTCATCGTGCCGGCGCTCGGCGACATGCCGGCCGGCGACGTCCAGCGCAAGGATGCCGCCGAACTGCACCACAGCATGCGCGCCACGCCCTACCAGGCCAACCGGATGCTCGGCGTCCTGTCCAAGATGTTCGTCCAGGCCGAGATCTGGGGCTGGCGGCCGGACGGCTCGAACCCCTGCCGGCACATAAGGCAATACAAGGAACACAAGCGGGAACGATTCCTGTCGCCGGAGGAGATGGCGCGCCTGGGCGCGGTTCTGCGCGCGGCCGAGGAGGAAATGCCGGCGGCCGTCGCCGCCTTCCGCCTGCTGCTGCTGACGGGCTGCCGGAAGTCGGAAATCCGCGACCTGCGCTGGGAGCATGTCACGGCGGACGCGATCGAACTGCCCGACGCCAAGACCGGCGGGCGCGCCGTGCCGCTGGGGCCGGGCGCGCGGGCGGTGCTGGAGTCCATTCCCCGGACGCCGGGCAGCCCCTGGGTGTTTCCGGGCCGGTTTCCCGACACCCATCTGGTCGATCTGCAGGGGCCGTGGAAGATCATCCGCAAGCGCGCCGGGCTGGAGGACGTGCGCATCCACGACCTGCGCCACACCTTCGCCTCGCAGGCGCTGGCGCTCGGCGAGAGCCTGACCATGATCGGCAGGCTGCTCGGCCACACCCAGGTCCAGACCACGGCCCGCTACGCCCACCTCGCCCGGAACTCGATCCAGAGCGCCGCCGCGCGCATCACCGACAGCATCGGCGACCGGATCGGCGGCAGTCCGGACGGCGGTATGGACGGCAGGAGAGACGGCAGCATGGACGAGGCCCCCGCGCAGCACGGCGGCCCGCCCGGCGCCGTCTGACGCGCCCCCTGCCGGAACCCCGTCCATGCTGCGCCTGTTCGTCGGCCTCGAACTGCCGGAAGACCTGCGGGATACGCTCGCCATGCTGGAGCGCGGCATCCCCGGCGCGCGCTGGATCGAGTCCGACAACTACCACATCACCCTGCGCTTCATCGGCGAGGTTGCCGAGGACCAGGCCGAGGATATCGATTCCGCGCTTGCCGGGGTGCAGGCGGCGCCGTTCGCGCTGTCGCTCGCCAGCGTCGGCCATTTCGGCAAGCTGCGCAAGGCGCGCTCGGTCTGGGCCGGGGTCGAGGCGAACGAGGCGCTGGACCGGCTCCAGGCCGGCGTCGGATCCGCCATCGTGCGCGCCGGATTTCCGGCGGAGGCGCGAAAGTTCCGGCCCCATGTCACGCTGGCCCGCATCAAGGGCGAAACCGGGCACCATGTGGCGAACTTCCTCTCCGAGCACGGCGATTTCCGCGCCCCGCCCTTCGAGGTCCGCGCCTTTATCCTCTACGAAAGCCAGTTGAGCCGCCACGGTGCGCAATACCGGGCTTTGCAGAGCTACCCCCTGGGCTGAAGGGGGGGGTCGGGGCGCCGGACCCGGCCGGGCGCGGCGCGGCTCAATTGAGCCCGATCGCTTTATCGAAGGCCGGCCGGGCCGCAATCCGGTCGATGCAGGCCTTGAGATCGGGCATGTCGTCGCCGACCGGGACCGACCGGCTCGCCATGTAGCAGGCGTGCCCGAGCATGATGTCGGCCGCGGTGAAATCGCCGACGGTGCAGTCCCTGCCTGCCAGCGCCCCATCGACCGGCGCCAGGGACCGGCGCCAGGGACCGGCCGGGCAGCCGGAGCGCCCGCCTCACGACCGCCTTTACCCTGCTGCCCGGCAATGTTATCGCCACCGGCACCATGTTCTGCCCGGGCCACCCCCCGGCGCGAGGCCGGCAGGACCGTGCGCATCGAGATCGGGGGCGTCGGCCATATCGGAAATCGCGTCGAACCCGATCCGGGCGTCAGCTTAATCCGTCAGACCGGAGCGCTCCATGACCAGCATCAAACTCTACTACTGCCCGCGCGCCTGTTCGCGTGTGACCATGACCGCCCTGGAAATGGCGGGGCTGGCGTATGACGACCAGCTTGTCAACATCTTCGAGGGCGAGCAGAAGTCGCCCGAATACCGGGCGGTGCATCGCAGCGGGAAGGTCCCGGCGCTGGTCGTGGACGGCAAACCGGTCACCGAGAATGCCTCGATCCTGATCATGCTGGACGCGATGGCGCCGGACGCGGGCATCCTGCCCGGGACGAATTCGCCGCTGGAGAAGGCCGTCCAACGCTCCGACCTCGTCTGGTGCTCGGCGACCATGCACCCGATGGTCCGCCAGATCCGCATGCCGATGCGCTACACCGACGGCGAGACCGACGGCATCTACGCGCACGGCACCGCCCAGCTGAAAGACGCCCTCAAGGAGGTCGAACGGCGGGTCTCGGACGGCCGGTGGTTCTACGGCGACGCGCCGTCCATCGTCGACGTCTATCTGCACTGGCTGGTGACCACTGCGGCGTCTGCCGGCTTCCCGATCGACGAGTATCCGGCGATCGTCGCGCACAGCGCGCGGGTCGAGGAAATCCCGGCCTTCCGGCGGGCGATGGCGCGGGAGGCCGAAGGCGTGAAGACAGCGGGGATTCAGCTGCCGTAGCGGACCTTCCGTCCGGCGGGCCGGTACCGGCGCGAAATCGGCGCCGGCGCACGGGCATCGGCGCACGGGCATCGGCGCACGGCCCGCGGCGTCGAATTTCCGGGACCCGCGGCGGCGGTCCGCGTCGCCGGCGCGCCCGGCAGGCCGCTCGGAACGCGGCGGAATCCCTCGGGAGGGAGGATGTCTTGCGCGGCCGGGCGGCGTGGCTTAGGCAGGGCGGGTAGCGGCGTTTCGGGACAGGAGAGCAGCGCCATGGGCGATTGCCGGATTGCCGTCCTCGGCTGCCGGGGCCGGATGGGGCAAATGCTGGTGCGGGAAATTACCGCCGCCGGGGGCTGCACGGTCGCGGCGGCAACGGAATTGCCGGGCGACGAGGCGGTCGGCCGGGACGCCGGCGCTCTCGCCGGGCTTGATCCCCTCGGCGTGACGGTGGGCGACGATACAGGCGCGGCGGCGGCGGCGTGCGACGTGCTGGTCGATTTCACGGTGCCGGCCGCGGCGGCCGGGCACGCAGCGGCTGCGGCTGCGGCCGGCGCCGCGCTCGTGATCGGCACGACCGGGCTGGAACCTGAACAGACCGCCGCGCTGGAGGCCGCCGCCGCCACGGTCCCGGTGGTTTACGCGCCCAACATGAGCCTTGGCGTCAATCTCCTTTTCGCCGTCACCGAGCGGGTCGCGGCTGCGCTGGGCGACGACTGGGATGTCGAAATCGTGGAGATGCACCACAGGCACAAGGCGGATGCGCCGTCGGGCACAGCGCTCGGTTTCGGCCGCGCCGCCGCCCGGGGCCGCGGCGTCGACCTGGACGCCGTCGCCGACCGCGGCCGGGACGGCGTCACCGGCGCGCGCCGGCCGGGCGATATCGGCTTCGCCGTGCTGCGCGGCGGCGATGTCGCCGGCGAGCATAGCGTGGTGTTCGCGACGGAGGCCGAGCGCATCGAACTGACCCACAAGGCCGGCAGCCGCGCCATCTTCGCCCGCGGCGCGGTGCGCGCGGCGCGCTGGGCGGCCGGGCGCGCCCCGGGCCTCTACGACATGGCGGACGTGCTCGGCCTGCGCTGAGGCTGTAGCCAGGAAAACAAAACGAAAGTTTCGTAATGTCGAGCGCTAAAGGCAAAATATCAAAACATGACAAGCAGTTATTGAATCTAGATCAATGGCTATTTCATGCGCCGCCGAAAGGAAGAAAAGCACACTGGAAGGATGGACGCAGCGCCAAAGAAATCGCCCGACTGTGGCTGGAAGCAATACCCCACCTTCCTCTCACTATCGAAGAGACGCTTCTAAACTGTGCCGGTATTGGAAGGCTTCATTCTTGGTGTGCTGAGCCTGAAGCCATAGTTCCGTTCGACAAATTCCGAGGGCCGGCCAATCTCGATATGCTACTCACCTGTGAGGACGAGCGTGGACAAATTGTAATCGGAATTGAAGCTAAAGCCGACGAGACGTTTGGGGGTACGATCGGCGAAACGCTGTCAAAGGCACACGCACGGTTAAGGGCCAAGCCCCGATCGAAGGGTGTCGAGAGGATTTACAAACTGGCAACGCTCTTCGAATTGAATTTGGACAATCGCTCAGTTCTGGAGCTCAGGTATCAACTGTTGACCGCCACAGCGGGAGTCCTCGCAGAGGCAGACCGCCAATCGGCAACGCGCGCTCTAGTTCTCATCCACGATTTTGTGTCGCATCGCACGGAAACCGAGAAACGTGTTCGGAACGCTCGCGATTTGAATTGTTTTCTCCGCGAAGTATTTGGTTACAGAGGTTCGCTACGGCCCGGCACGACGACTGGCCCCTTTGATATCAATGATATTCAGTTATACTTTGGAAAGTCGCAAACTGAGTGCTAACCGGAGCGGCAGTCTTTTTCGTCACTGCGGAAATTCTTGGAAATCTAACCCGATTGCGAATAAGTACAGCCCCCGGCGTCAGGCCGGCGCCGCGCGCATCCGGTGCAGGGCGTTCTCCAGCGCGTCGGCGACCTCTCCGCGTTCCCGCGGGCTGAGGAAAGCGCCGACAACCAGCCGCCGGCCGTGAGACGAGAGCGAGAGCTGGCTTTCGTGCCGGACCGGGCGGGGCAGCGACACCCGCACCCACCAGGGCTGGAACGACCAGCGCTGCTCGCGGCCGGAGGGATGGATGCGCTTCACCTCCAGCGCGTCGCGGGTCAGCCTGAGATATTCGAACATCGCGCCGCTGCGGTAGCTGGCCCGGAAGGCGAGCCAGATCAGCAGCACGTCGAGCCCGAAGAAGCCGAAGACCGGCCAGGCGCCGATCGAGACGAAGACGATGCCTGCGACGAAGGAAAGCGCCAGCAGTCCGCCCATCAGCCAGCGGAAGCCGCGCGGGCTGAGGCTGCGATTGGGCCGGAGTTCGGCGTCGAGAAAGACCGGCGACGCGTTCATGGCGGAACCATAACCCATTCGCCGTTTCGTGGTAAGGTTTGCGCCATGGGGGCTATGAAGAAAGCCGATATCGTCGAGATGTACCGCCGCCTCGAGGCGCAGCGGCCGGCGCCCAAGGGCGAGCTGGAGCATGTCAACGCGTATACGCTGCTGGTCGCCGTCGTCCTGTCGGCCCAGGCGACCGACGTCGGCGTTAACAAGGCGACGAAGGCCCTGTTCGCCCAGGTGACGACGCCGGAGCAGATGGTGGCGCTCGGCGAGGCGGGGCTCAAAGAGCATATCCGCACCATCGGCCTCTACAACGCCAAGGCGAAGAACGTCATCGCGCTCAGCCACCTCCTGATCGAGAAACACGGCAGCCGCGTGCCGCAGGACCGCGCCGCGCTGGAGGCCCTGCCCGGCGTTGGCCGCAAGACGGCGAACGTGGTCCTGAACATCGCCTTCGGTCAGCCGACCATCGCGGTCGACACCCACATCTTCCGGGTCGGCAACCGGACCGGCCTGGCGCCCGGCAAGACGCCGCTCGCCGTCGAGCAGAAGCTGGAGAAGGCGACGCCGCCGCAATTCCGGCAGCACGCGCACCACTGGCTGATCCTGCACGGCCGCTACGTCTGCAAGGCGCGCAAGCCGGACTGCCCGGCTTGCATCGTCAACGACCTGTGCCGCTTCAAGGGCAAGACGGTGTGAGGCTGCTGCTGGAGCGCCACGTTGCGCCAATTGAAATGTCATGAAAAAATTGTATATAATACGCAATACAAATTGCTACAAACTGGCTATGCCGAGGGGAAGCGAACGATGGCGGGTGCGAAGGCGGCGGTCGTGAGTAACGCGGTCGCCCGAAAGTTGGAGTCGATCCGCACCAAGGGCGCGATGCGACATGTCGAGGTTGCGAATCTGCTCGGCACGCGGCCGGAAACGGTTTCGCGCTGGAATCAGGGCCGTGCCTACCCGCATGCGAAGACCGAAAGGACTCTGCTGGAGTTCGAGTTCATCGTGGACGAACTGTCCGACTTCTACGAGCCGAACGAGGCGCGGCAGTGGATCTTTTCTCCGCAGAAGCACCTGAAGGGCTCTTCGCCGGCCGAACTCATCCGGGATGGCCGGATCGATGAGGTGCGGCGCCTGGTCAATCAGCTTCGCGACGCGGTTTACATTTGAGCGGTAACGGTCGGCGCGAGGTGATCCACGATCAGTCTCTCGTCGATCGCCTGAGCCAGCTTCGACAAGAGCGCTTTGAAGGCGAGGTTTTCCGTGCCACCCGTGTCGGCGCAGACCCGACGGCGCCGTCGATCAGCGGCGGACGGTGGGCGCCGCCTCCGCAGGGCGATCCCGGTGTCTATGTTCTCTATACGAGTCTGGATCGGGACGGGGCGCTTGCCGAAGTCGCCACTTTTCTCGCCGGATTGACCCCGATCCCCGGTCCGCGCCCGATCAAGGTAACGCGCCTCGCCGTTACGGCATCTCGGTCCCTGCGCCTCGCGCGCCCGGACCTGCCCCGCTTCGGCGTCGATATCAACCGTTATGGAAAGCGGGACTATGCCCAGACGCAGAAAATCGGCGCGGCGCTGGCTTTCCTGGGTTTCGACGGGTTAATCGCCCCTTCCGCGCGATGGGATTGCGAAAACTTGATGATCTTCACGGAGAATCACGCCCTTTCCGAGCGTCTCGAACCGATCTCAGAAGAAGAAATCGAGTGGCGGGATTGGGCACAGGAAAACGGGCTGATTCCCTGACGGCCGGTTTCAGCGACTGCGCCCCAACCGCCCCGCCACCAGCGCCTCGCGCAGTTCGAACTTGCGGACCTTGCCGAGGGGGGTGCGCGGCAGCGGGCCTTTCGTAATGACGACTGCGCGCGGGCGCTTGTAGCGGGCGAGCCGGCCCTCGAACAGCGCCAGGACCGAGGACTCGGTGACCGCGGCGCCCGGTTTCGGCACGGCGATGCAGACCGGGGTCTCGCCCCATTTTTCGTCCGGCCGGCCGACCACCGCGAACTCCGCCAGGTCCTCCGACCCGGCGAGGATCCGCTCGAGTTCCGCCGGGTAGATGTTCTCGCCGCCGGAGACGATCATGTCCGTCTTGCGGTCCTCGACGAAGAAATAGCCGCCGCAGTCGACCCGCCCGAGATCGCCGGTCCGGAGCCAGCCGTCTTCGGTGAAGGCTTCGGCGGTCGCGTCGGGATTGCCCCAGTATTCCGTCATCAGGTTGGGGCCGCGCAGCCATATCTCGCCGATCTCGCCGGGCGCCGCTTCCCGGCCGCTGTCACCGGCGACGATCTTCGCGTCGCAATGCAGCACCGGCTTGCCGGCCGAGGCGCTGCGGGCGAAGCCGTCGGCGACCGGCAGCGCCACCGCGGTCGGGCCGCTCTCGGTCAGGCCGTAGACCTGGTTCACCGGCAGGCCGCGGGCGTGCCACGGCGCGAACAGGGCCGGCGGCACCGAGGACGAGCCCATGCAGACGCAGCGCAGGCCCGACAGGTCGGCGTCGCCGAAGTCCGGCAGGGCGAACAGGGCGCGCGCCATGGTCGGCACGATGGCGAGCAGGGTCGTCCGCTCCTCGACCAGCGTTGTCAGAACCGCCGCCGGGTCGAACCGGCGATGGAGCGTGACCGTCGCGCCGGCGCGCAGGGCCGGCAGCGTCTGGATGTTCATGCCGCCGACATGGAACAGCGGGATCGCCGTCAGGATGCGGTCGGCGCTGGTGAACTCGAAGACCGACTGGCCGTTGAGTGCCGTGTAGAACAGCGCCTCCTGGGACAGCACCGCGCCCTTCGGCCGGCCGGTCGTGCCCGAGGTGTAGACGATCTTCACCGGGCCGCGCAGGTCGGCCCGCAGGCCGGGCGGCCGGTAGCCCGCTGCGCCGCGAAGCTGCGCAAGATCCGGCCAGCGGGGATCGCCGCCGGCGTAGGTCGCGAGGCGCAAGGACGGCAGCGCCGCGGCGAGTTTGGCGGCGTGGTTGCAATAGTCCGGCTCGACGAACAGCAGGTCGGCGCCGCAGTCCCGCAACTGCCACAGATGCTCCTCGACTGTCAGGCGGCCGTTCAGCGGCACGAAGATCGCGCCGAGGCGGGCGCAGGCGAACAGCAGATCGATCATCTCCGGCGCGTTGACGCCCAAATGCGCCACCCGGCCGCCTTCGCCGATATCGAGATCGCCGGCGAGCGCCCCGGCGGTCCGGCCGATCCGCTCCTCCAGCGCCGCGTAGGAGATGCCGGACCCTTCGAAGCGGATGGCGGTATCGTCCGGCGCCCAGCCGGCGCGCTGTGCGATCCAGCCGGAAATGTCGGTCTGGCTGCGTCCCGCTGCCGGTCCGGCCGTCATTTTTCGCCGCGTTCGAACAGGCTCTCGCGGCCCAGCCGCTCCAGGCAGATTTCCGCGGTCCAGGGCAGCATCAGCGAGCCGCAGCGGCTGTCGCGATACCAGCGCTCGATGTCGAAATTCCGGAAGATCGCCCGGCCGCCGCAGGTGCGCAGGCCGAGGCGCGCGATATCGTTGGCGTATTCCATGACGGTGAACTGGGCGGCGTAGGCGCGCAGCCGGTCTTCCTTGGCCGGGCGCAGCCGGGCCTCGCTTATCGCGCGCCGGAACAGGGCCGTCGCCTGCTCCAGCTTGAGGCGCATCTCCGCCACCGCGAGTTGCTTGGCCGGGCTGTGCCGGGCCGGGCCGGCCGGCGGCGCACCCGGGACCTCGCCGCGCAGATAGTCCACGGTGAACTGAAAGGCGGCGTGGGCGAGGCCGAGATAGGTCGGCGTCAGGGTCATGAACATGTGCGGCCAGTTGAGCGCGGCCTGGTAGTAGAGGCCGTGGGGCAGCATGGTCAGCGCATCCGGCACGAAGACATTCTCGAACCGGATCGAGCGGCTGTCGGTCGGCCGCATGCCCATGACGTCCCATTCGCCGAAGATCGCCACGCCCTCTGCATCGGCCGGCACCGCGAGGAACATGGTGTTCTGCGGGACCGGCTCGACGCCTTCCTGCTGCAGCGTGCAGACCAGGCCGTAGTGGCTCGCCGCGCCCGAGAGCGACGCGAAATGCTTGATGCCGTCGACCCGGTAGCCGCCCTCGACCGGCCGGGCCGTCGTGCCGAACGCGGCCTTGCCGGCGGCGGCCGCGCTGTCCGGCTCGGAGAAGGGCTGGGCGAACAGCATGCCGTCCTCGACCACGCGGCGGAAAATGTCCGCACGGCGGATGTTGTGCTGCGCGCGCACATCGTCCGGCATGTCCAGCTCGTCCGCCATCTGCGACGCCCACAACAGGGTGCAGGCATGCATATTGAAGGTGAGCGCGGTCGCCGGGCACCAGCGGCCCAGCTCCGCCGAGACCAGGGCGTAGGTTTGGTAGTCGGCGCCCATGCCGCCGTGGGTTTCGGGGATCGTGAGTGCGAAGAAGCCGGCCTCGCGCAGGTCGGCATAGTTCTCGAACGGAAAGGCGTTGCGCGCGTCGAAATCGGCGGCGCGCGGGCGGAAGCGCTCGCGGCCGAGTTCGCGCGTCCGGCCGATCAGGTCCTTCTGCCGGGCGGTTGCGTCCGCCCCGTGGATGTCCATGAGTGCAGCGGACATGCAGCCTGTCTAGGTCCGGTCCGGGTCATGCCGGGGAATGTCCTGCAGGAAGCCGCCGATTTCGGCGTTGAACGCCGCCGGGTCTTCCATGTTGGCCAGATGGCCCGCCTCGGCGAGACAACGGTAGCGCGCGCCGGGAATCGCCCCGGCCATCCGTTCCATCGTCCGGGGCGGGGCCAGCATGTCGTGTTCGGCCGCGAGTGCCAGGGTCGGACACGCGATGCGCGCCAGATCGGCCTTGCGGTCGAAATGGACGATGCAGTTGAGCGCCTGGCGATAGGTCGCCGAAGACAGCGCCGCCATGCTCGCGACGGCGCGCTCCACGGCCCCGGGCGGCGGTTCGGGGCCGAACAGGCTCGGAACCAGCGGCCGGGCAATATCCCCCGGCGTCAACCCCCGGTCGAGCGGCGCGAGACGGTCGGCGAGGAATTTCATGCGGAAGAGCGCATCGCGCCCGCCGAACGAGGCGCTGGTGGCGAACAGGACCAGCCCCCGGACGCGCTCCGGATAGCGGGCGGCGATCTCCTGGGCGATCATGCCGCCCATCGAATGGCCGACGATGACCGCACGCCGGACCCGCTGCGCATCGAGCAGCCGGATCGCCGCCGTGGCGAGGGTTTCGAAAGTCATCTCGGCCAGCGGTGCGGAATCGCCATAGCCCGGCGCGTCCCAGGCGAGGCCGCGCCAGCCTTCGGGCAGGGCGGGCAGATTGTCGGTGAAGCTGCCGGAGTCGCCGCCGATGCCGTGCAGGAAGAGCGCGGTGTCCGGCCCCGCCCCGGCCCCGATGCAGGCCGGGACGTCCGGCAGCGGCGGCGCGTTCATGCGGCGAGGTCGCCCTGCAAAACGCCCCGGTCGACGACCGTTTTGCCGTCCAGCGATACCGTGCAGTGGCGCAGCGGCAGGTCGAAATGGCCGAGGGTGTGCCGGCCGGCGACCTCGTTCGCGCCGGTCGAATAGAGGAAATTGCCGGCGAAGGCGCGCAGCTCCGTGCCGTTGAAATCCGTCTTGTCGTAGAGCGCCATCGATTCCCATCGCGCCGCCGGGTTCATGCCCCAGCCGACATGGCTGACGGCATAGGCCTCGCGGTCGCCCCAGGCGGCGATGTAGGCGCGGAACAGGTCGGCATCGAGATTGTCGCCGGCGATGTCGGTGACGTAGTCGTCCTCGATCGTCAGCGTCACCGGCGCTTCCATATAGCGTTTGAGGGTGAGATTGACGTCGCCGCGGTCGAGCACCAGCCGCCCGTTGACGCTGCCGGTCGCCGGGAAGCACAGGCACAGGCCGCCGGGCCAGTGGGTCATGGTGCCGGGGCGCTTCGTGAAGCCCCAACCGCCGCCCGCCGCCGCGCCCGCCACCCGGATCGTGAGGTCGGTGCCGGCGTCCGACGCGACGCGCATTTCCGAGGCCGCACGCAGCATCTTGATCCCGGTCTTCACCCGGCCTTCCAGTTCGGCGTCAGGCGCCAGCCGCTCCAGCGCTTCGGGGTGCTCGTTGGAGATCATCAGGCCGCGCGTGCCCTTGCCGAGGATCGCCGGCAGTTCCGGCGCATGCAGCATGCCCTCGACGGTGCAATCGACGAACAGGGCCGCCGCGCCGAGCGCCTCGATCACCGGCGCCAGCCCCTGCACCGCGTCGCTCGCCCCGGTCGAGCGCACCGGCACGGGCGCTGACTGCGGCGGCGTCGGCAGCACGACATGGAACGGCCGGGCGCCCATCGCGCTCAACGCCAATTCCGCCAGCTGCACGTTGATGCCGCGCGACTGGCTCTCCGACAGGATGGCGACCGCATCGCCGGGCTCGACCGCGCACAGGCCGAACACCGTCTCGAACGCCCGGATCCACTTGGCCTCGATCCGCTCCTGCATCATGGCATCCTCCCCCTCGACTTCCGGGCCGCTACGCTCTGGTCAGGCGACAGCAATACGCCAAGCTGCGGGCGGAGCCAACGGGGATGGGGGCGCGGTGCGGTCTTCGAAGAGGCGACCGGCCAAATTCGGCAAAACCGCTACGCCGTAATGCGGAGTTGCATCCCCAGCGCGCGCGTAATCTTCATTACCGTGGCGAAGGTGGGGTTGCCGTCCTCCGACAGGGCCTTGTAAAGCCCCTCGCGACTCAGGCCAGCTTCGCGCGCCAGACGGCTCATATTTTCCGCCCGCGCGATGTCGTTGAGCGCCGCCCGGATCAGGCTGCCGTCGCCCGGGTCCTCCTCGGCGCAGGCCTCCAGGTAGAGCTGCATATCCTCCCGCGTGCGCAGATGTTCCGCAGGGTCCCATTTCGCGAAGGTTTCGGTCATGTCCGTCTCCAGTCCTGCGCCAACCGGCGGGCGCGCTCAATGTCGCGCCGCTGACTGCCCTTGTCGCCGCCGCAAAGCATCACGACCGTCGCGCTCTCGGGGAGGAAGTATAAGGCGATCCGGTTCGACCGGGATAACAGGCGCATGGGAATGGTGGCGTCTAGCCGTCCCCGGTATCGAGTATCACCGGCACATGGTCGCTCAGGCCCTTGCCATTCATGCCGGTGCCGGGGGCGACCCAGTCGTCGTAGCGTCCGATTTGCAGGTTGAAAGTCCGCTTCGTCCAAGTGCAGGGCACGAAGATATAGTCGATGTGGTAGGTGTCGCCGTCCTTCCTGCGCTTCTTCCAGTAGATGGTCGGAGTCGTTTCTTTCCCCTGCGCCTCGCTCTTGGCTGCATGATAGGCGCTGACCAGGCAGTAGTCGTCCAGAGTATTGAGGCTGGCGCGGAAATTGCCCGCCCAGCCGTCTTTGTCCCAAATCACGTTGTGGTTGAGGTCACCGGCGAGCACGGCGTCTTCCTTGGTCAGAAACTGGCGATAGAATTCGGCGCCTTCGTTCAACGGCCCGCGTTGCGCCTTGCGCAATCCGTAGGTGAAGGCCCAAACCGCGAGTAGATTGAAACACCGCGGCTTGGTGACTTCGACCGGGAGCAACAGTTTCAGATTGTGATCGAACTGTTGGTGCCGCCGCCCGGCCCAGCCGTTGAAGAAGAAAACTCCAACCCCCCAATTCGGATGGTCACCGTGCCAGACCGGCGGGGCGGAAAATTCCGGCAGGCGGCATTTCCGGTCCAGCACTTCCGGGGCGGCGCATTCGGAAATCACGGCCACGTCCGGTTGGAGCGTCAGAAGTCGGTCAATTTTGTTGTGAAACGCTTTGGCGCAATTCCAGGCTACAATCCGCATCTGGGTATCTTATTCGTTCCAAAAATTTGCGTCAGGTATCCAGGAAACTCCGCAGCTTCCGCGACCGGCTCGGGTGCTTGAGCTTGCGCAGGGCCTTCGCCTCGATCTGGCGGATGCGCTCGCGGGTGACGGAGAATTGCTGGCCGACCTCTTCGAGCGTGTGGTCGGTGTTCATGCCGATGCCGAAGCGCATGCGCAGCACCCGCTCCTCGCGCGCGGTCAGCGTCGCCAGCACCCGGGTCGTCGTCTCGCGCAGGTTGGACTGGATCGCGGCGTCGAGCGGCACGATGGCGTTCTTGTCCTCGATGAAATCGCCGAGATGGCTGTCTTCCTCGTCGCCGATCGGGGTTTCGAGCGAGATCGGCTCCTTGGCGATCTTGAGGACCTTGCGCACCTTCTCGAGCGGGACGTGCAGCCGCTCGGCCAGTTCCTCCGGCGTCGGCTCGCGGCCGATCTCGTGCAGCATCTGGCGCGAGGTGCGGACCAGCTTGTTGATCGTCTCGATCATATGCACCGGAATCCGGATGGTGCGCGCCTGGTCGGCGATCGAGCGGGTGATGGCCTGGCGGATCCACCAGGTGGCGTAGGTCGAGAACTTGTAGCCGCGGCGGTATTCGAATTTGTCGACCGCCTTCATCAGGCCGATGTTGCCTTCCTGGATCAGATCGAGGAACTGCAGGCCGCGGTTGGTGTATTTCTTGGCGATGGAGATGACGAGGCGGAGATTGGCCTCGACCATCTCCTTCTTGGCCTGGCCCGCCTCCCGTTCGCCCTGCTGGACGGTCTGTGAGATGCGGCGGAACTCGTTGACCGGCAGTTCGGCGGCGCGCGAGACCTCGGCGACGCCGGCGCGCAGGTCCTCGATTTCCAGCCGGTGCTTTTCCGAAAACTCCCGCCAGCCCGGCGTGTTGCGCTGCGCCATCCGGTCGAGCCAGCCCGGGTCGAGCTCCGAGCCGCGATACTGTTCGAGAAATTCCTTCCGGTCGACGCCGCAATCGAGCGCCAGGCGCATCAGCTTGCCTTCCAGGCCGAGCAGCAGCTTGTTCAGCTCCTTGAACTGCTCCACCAGCTCCTCGATGCGCTGGTTGTTCATGTGGATGCGCTCGACCAGGCCGACCAGCTCGTTGCGCACCGCGCGGTAGCGCCGCTCGGCCCGCGCGACCGGATCGTTGCCCTCGCGCATCGTCTCCAGCCGGGTCTCCTGGATCCGGCGCAGCTTTTCGTAGGTCTTCGCGATGGCGTCGAAATTCGCCAGCACCTCCGGCATCAGGGAGGCTTCCTTGGCGGCCAGCGACATGTTCGCGGCGGTGTCCTCGTCGTCCTCGTCGTCCTCGGGCGCGTCGCCGGCAGTCTCGCCGTCCTCTTCGCCGCCTTCCTCGCCGCCCTCTTCGCTGCCTTCTTCTGCGGGCGCCGCAACGAGGGCCCCGTCTTCGTCCTCCGGGCCTTCGGAGGCGTCCGGGCCCGCCGCTTCGTCCGCGCCGTTTGCGGACAGAACGGCGTCTGCCCCGGCGACGATCTCTCCAACTGCCGTCCCGTTCGCTCTCGCGACCGGTTCCGTGCCCGGCGGGCTATCCGGCGCCCTGTCCGGTGCGGTATCCGGCTCGTTGTCGTTGCCGGGCGCCGGGCCCGTGCCGGCATCGTCGCCGCTTGTATCCGCACCGGCCTGCTGCACCGCCGAGCCGTTCTGCGGATCGGCCGCGGCCTTGCCCGCGCCCGCGCCGCCGTTGCCTCCGGACCCGTCCCCTGCGATCCTGTCTTTCCCGTCGCCTTGTTCCGCGGCGCCGTTCGCTTCGTCGCCGTCGGCGCGGTTTTCCGACGGGCCGCTGAACGTCGCTTCGAGATCGATGATGTCGCGCAGCAGGACCGCGCCGTCCTGCAGCGCATCGCGCCAGGCGACGACGGCGCGCATGGTGAGCGGGCTTTCGCACAGGCCGCCGATCATCTTCTCCCGGCCGGCCTCGATGCGCTTGGCGATTTCGATTTCGCCTTCGCGGGACAGCAGCTCGACCGTGCCCATCTCGCGCAGATACATGCGCACCGGATCGTCGGTCCGGCCGACGTCGTCCGCGACGTTGCCCTTGCGCTCGGCCGGCTCGCCGGCGCCGTCCGGCTCCTTCTCGTCCGGGCTTTCGGCATCGACCACGTTGATGCCCATCACCGAAAGGCGGGCCAGAATGTCTTCGCGCTGTTCGTGGGTGACCCGGTCGGGCGGAATGGCGGCGTCGATCTCCTCTTCGGAGAGATAGCCCTGCTCCTTGCCTTTCGCGACCAGCTTCTTTTCCGCCGCCGCCAGCGCATCGATCAGCGCATCGTCGGTATCGTTCTGCGTTTCGGTGGAAACCGCCTGTGCCGCCGTGGCCTTGCTTGCCATGTAGCTCCGTCCCCAGCTTCGCGCAGCGCAGGCGCTCCGGCGCGCACGATATGATTATCCGCTCCGTTTTCGCAGGCTCCCCGCCGCGCCGCCCAGGCGTCGCGCGCACCCCGCGAATGTCGCCTTTTCCCCCGACGCGCCCCGGCCTGAAGGACCGGCCTGAAGGACCGGCCGCCGGTCCCGGACGCGTGCAGGCGACTCGCCGAGATATAGCCCCCTCATGCCGGACAACAAGTCCGCGGCCCGAGTCAGCCGGGCTCGGTCTCTTCCGGGGCCGCCGCCTGGCGCGCTATGTCGGACGCAAACTCGGTGAGCCGGGCAAATTCGGCATCGTCCTCGCGGTACAGGCCACGTTTCAGCCGCTGCTGCAGTTCCTCTGCCGCGGAAATCAGGTTCTGGCGCCGCAGTGCATCCTTCCAGGCAACTTCCAGCATATCCGGATCGCAGGCCGGATCCGCGAAGGGTGCGACTGCATAGATTTTTTGATTGCAGATATTGGCGATGGTTTTTTCGTGGTCCCTGGCGCGCAGAAGGTCTTTCAGTACATCAGGTTCGATATCTTCGGCGTGGCTGTGCAGCAGGATCGCATCCATCAACAGCCTTTCCAGTTCGCTTGATACGAAATTGACCTCGACCAGCCGCTCGCCGTATTCGCGGATCAACCTGGGATGGTTGAGCAGCGCCGCAACCAGCGCCTTCTGGGCATTCGAGACATTCTCTTCCGGAACAGCATCGGATTTCATCTCGATGATTTTCGCCTTGCCGGTTCTGTCCCGCTTGTTCCAGAGCACCGAGAACAACCGCTTCTTGAGGAATACACGATAGTAGAATTGCGTACTCCGCTCGGCCATTTGCGCAACGATGTCCTCGATTTTCTTCTCCACGATCAGCGCGAATTCCGGCGAGTCGATCGTCTGCGTCCCGGCAACGCGCCGCCACAGCGCTTCGGAGACTGACATCGCGCGTTCGACGAGGCGGCCGAAGGCCTCCGGGCCTGACAGGCTCACGAAGGAATCCGGGTCCTCGCCCTCCGGCAGGAAGACGAAGCGCGCCGTCTTGCCGGGGACCAGCCGGGGCAGCAGCCGGTCGAGCGCCCGGCCGGCGGCGCGGCGGCCGGCCTCGTCGCCGTCGAAGCACAGCACCGGCCCGGGCGCGAGGCGCCACAGCTCCTCGATCTGGCTCTCGGTGAGGGCCGTGCCGAGCGGCGCGACCGCACCGCCGAACCCGGCCTGGTGGAGCGCGATCACGTCCGTGTAGCCTTCGGTCACGATGACCTCGGCCCCTTTGCCGTCTGGGCCGTCGCGCACCGCTTGGCGCGCCTTGTCGAGCGCATAGAGCAGCCGCCCCTTGTTGAACAGCGGGGTTTCCGGGGAATTGAGGTATTTCGGCTGGATATCGCCGAGCGCCCGGCCGCCGAAGGCGATCACCCGGCCGCGCCGGTCGGCGATCGGAAAAATCACCCGGCCGCGGAAGCGGTCATAGCTGTCGCCGCCGTCCTCCGGTTTCACCAGCAGGCCGGCCTCGACCAGCATGGGCTCCGGGAAGCCTTCGCCGGTCAGCGCCTGTTTCAGGATGTTTCTCCCGTCCGGCGCCCAGCCGAGCCGGAATGCTTCGATCGTCTCCGGCTTCAGGCCGCGCCGCCGCAGATAAGCCAGCGCGTCGGCTCCGGCCGGTTCGTTGAGGCGCCGGCGGAAGAAGCGCAGCGCGGCTTCGCAGGCGTCCTGCAGGCTTTTCGCCCGCTCGGCGCGCTGGCGTTCCTCCGGCGTCGCCTGCGGCACCGCAAGCCCGGCCATGCCGGCCAGCTTGGCGACCGCCTCGGGAAAGGTCAGCCCCTCGGTCTCGGTCACGAAGCGGATGACGTCGCCATGCGCGCCGCAGCCGAAGCAATGGTAAAACGCCTTGTCGTCGTTGACGGTGAAGGACGGCGTCTTTTCGCTGTGGAACG
This sequence comes from Rhodospirillaceae bacterium, assembly GCA_028819475.1. Classification (NCBI taxonomy): domain Bacteria; kingdom Pseudomonadati; phylum Pseudomonadota; class Alphaproteobacteria; order Rhodospirillales; family Rhodospirillaceae; species Rhodospirillaceae bacterium. The sequence goes on along the minus strand of JAPPLJ010000043.1, from coordinate 25,687 downwards.
GGCACAGGCCGCTGAATTCGCGCCCCTTCTTCGCCAGCTTCACCCGCTTCCCGACGACATCCGACACCGGCACCCGGCTGCGCAGTTCGTCGAGAAATTGGGGAGTGATCGCCATGCTGACAGTCTAGCACGAATCGGTCATGGCCGCCGCCCCCTTCGACAGGCTCAGGGCAGGCTTTCGATGCGCCGCTGCGCGGCTGCTCAGGGTGAGGGAGGGCATTCGAAACGACCGCGACCTTCCCTCATCCCGAGTAGCCCCGGATTTGATCCGGGGCGTATCGAGGGGCCGGCGGCGACTACAGCGCCAGGCGCGACTTCACCACCGCGCTCGCCTTGCCGAAATCCATCTGGCCGGCATAGCGTTCGCGCAGGGCGGCCATGGTGCGCCCCATATCCTTGATCGATTCCGCGCCGAGTTCGGCCATGATCGAGCCGATGACGTCTTCCATCGCCGCCTCGTCGAGCCGCGGCGGCAGGAAGCCGGTGATGATCGCGATTTCCTCGCGCTCCTGCTCGACCATTTCCAGCCGGCCGCCCTGCTCGTAGTGGCCGATGCTCTCCTCGCGCTGCTTCACCATGGTCTGCAGCATGCCGAGAATCTGGGTCTCGTCGATGCCGTCGCGAACGCCCTTGCCGCGGGCGGCGATGTCCCGGTCCTTCAGCGCAGCCGAAATCAGGCGCAGGGTCGCGGTCTTTCGCTGCTCCCGTGCCTTCATCGCTGCTTTCAGTTCGGCCTTGATGCGGTCGCGCAGCATGGCGTCAGCCATCTGTCCGTCTCCAGTCCCGGCCCGTACCTCAGGGCCCGTCCCAAACCCGATGCCGGGCGCGCCGGCAGTCTCCGGCCGCGCGTCAAGAGGCCGTAGAAATGCCATCGACTGGCCGCCGGAGTCAATGGAGCGGTCGCCGGCTGCGGCCCGAATGTGGCCCGAGTGTGGATATGTCGCCGGCTGGCGGCCCCGCACGTCGCCCCTTCCGCGACCGGCCGCTGTGACGAAATGCGGCCCGTTCGAAGGCGGGGATGTAGGCGCCTGCGCTTGACCGGCAAGGCCCCCCTTTCCTACCTAACGCCGGCCGGTCCGGCTCTCCGATACGGCGATTTCCGACGAATACGGCCAAAGACAGCGGGCTGCCGATGCAGACGTCCCCTTCGCCCGACACGACCGCGGGCCCCGGCGGCGGGCCTTCGGCAGGAATCGTTCCCGACCGGCCGGCCCCGAAGCGGCCGGAGTGGGCGACGGCCGGCCTGTTCCTGGACGACGGCACGGTATTCTGGGGCCGGGGCGCCGGCGCGGCGAAGACGGTGCTGGGCGAGCTGTGTTTCAACACCTCGCTCACCGGCTACCAGGAAATCCTCACCGACCCGTCCTACGCCGCCCAGATCATCGCCTTCACCTTTCCGCATATCGGCAATGTCGGCACCAACGCCGAGGATATCGAGACGGCGACCCCGGCGGCGCTCGGCGGCGTGTTCCGCGCCGATATCACCGACCCGTCCAACTACCGCAGCGCGCAGCATCTGGACGGCTGGCTCAAGAGCCACGATCTGCCGGCGATCGCCGGCGTCGACACAAGGCGGCTGACCCGGCGCCTGCGCGACGGCGGCGCGGCCAACGCCGTGCTGCGCCACGATCCCGGCGGCGATTTCCCGGTCGGCGACCTGATCGACAACGCCCGCGCTTGGCCGGGGCTGGAAGGCATGGACCTGGCCAAGGACGTCTCCTGCATCCAGACCTACAACTGGGACGAGACCGGCTGGGTGTGGGGCGAGGGCTACGGCCGGCAGTCCGAACCGCGCTTCCACGTCGTCGCGATGGATTTCGGCGCCAAGCGCAACATCCTGCGCAGCCTGGCCGCGCTCGGCTGCCGGGTCACGGTCGTGCCCGCGACGGCGAGCGCCGAGGAAATCCTGCGCCACGCGCCCGACGGCGTGTTCCTGTCCAACGGGCCGGGCGATCCCGCAGCAACCGGCGCTTACGCCGTGCCGGTGATCCGGCAAGTGCTGAAATTCGATCTGCCGGTCTTCGGCATCTGCCTCGGCCACCAGATGCTGGCGCTGGCGCTCGGCGGGCAGACCCGCAAGATGCATCACGGCCATCGCGGCGCCAACCATCCGGTCAAGGACCTGGAGACCGGCAAGGTCGAGATCACCAGCCAGAACCACGGCTTCGAGGTCGACGCCGAAAGCCTGCCCGCCGGCGTGACCATGACTCATAAGTCCCTGTTCGACGGCTCCTGCGAGGGCCTGAAGGTCGAGGGCAGGCCGGTCTTCAGCGTGCAATACCACCCGGAGGCCAGCCCCGGCCCCCAGGACAGCGCCTACCTGTTCGAGCGCTTCGTGGCGGATATGGCGGAAGCGGGACAGGCGTAGATGCCCCGCCGCACCGACATAGCCTCGATCCTCATCATCGGCGCCGGCCCGATCATCATCGGGCAGGCCTGCGAGTTCGACTATTCGGGGACGCAGGCCGTCAAGGCGCTGAAAGACGAAGGCTACCGGGTCATCCTGGTCAATTCCAACCCGGCGACCATCATGACCGATCCGGGCCTGGCCGACGCGACCTATGTCGAGCCGATTACGCCGGAGATCGTCGAGCGGATTCTCGAAAAGGAAAAGCCGGACGCGCTGCTGCCGACCATGGGCGGCCAGACCGCGCTCAACACCGCGCTGGCGCTGGCCGAAAGCGGCGCGCTGGAGCGCCATGGCGTCGAGCTGATCGGCGCCAACCGGGGGGCCATCGCCAAGGCCGAGGACCGGCTGCAGTTCCGCGAGGCGATGGCGCGCATCGGCCTGGAGAGCCCGAAAAGCGCCCTGGTCGGCAGCCAGAAGGAAGCGCGCGCCGCGCTCGACAATATCGGCCTGCCGGTCATCATCCGGCCGTCCTACACGCTCGGCGGCACCGGCGGCGGCGTCGCCTACAACCGCAGCGAGTTCCGCGACATCGTCGGCCGCGGCCTGCGGGCTTCGCCGGTCAGCCAGGTGCTGATCGAGGAATCGGTCCTCGGCTGGAAGGAGTTCGAGATGGAGGTGGTTCGCGACCGGGCGGACAACTGCATCATCGTCTGCTCGATCGAGAATCTCGACCCGATGGGCATCCACACCGGCGACAGCATCACGATCGCGCCGGCGCTGACGCTCACCGACAAGGAATACCAGATGATGCGCAACGCCTCGATTGCGGTGTTGCGCGAGATCGGCGTCGATACCGGCGGCTCGAACGTGCAGTTCGCCGTCGATCCGGCGACCGGCCGCCAGGTCATCATCGAGATGAACCCGCGGGTCAGCCGCTCGTCTGCCCTGGCGTCGAAGGCGACCGGATTCCCGATTGCCAAGGTCGCGGCCCGGCTCGCCGTCGGCTACACGCTGGACGAAATCCGCAACGACATCACCGGCGTCACCCCGGCCTCCTTCGAGCCGACCATCGACTATGTCGTCACCAAGATGCCGCGCTTCACCTTCGAGAAGTTCGCGGGCGCCGAGCCGATACTGACCACGGCGATGAAATCGGTCGGCGAGGCCATGGCGATCGGCCGGACCTTTGCGGAATCCCTGCAGAAGGCCTGCCGCTCGATGGAAACGGGCCTCACCGGCCTCGATCCCGTCGAGGTCTCCGGCGGCCGGGACGCCATGATCGCCCGGCTGGCCGAGCCGACGCCGGACCGGCTGCTCGTCGTCGCCCAGGCGATGCGCGACGGCTTCGGCGACGACGCGATCCACGCCGCCTGCCGGATCGATCCCTGGTTCCTCGCCCGCATCCGCGAGATCGTCGAGGCGGAAGGGCAGGTCGAACGCATCGGCCTGCCCGGCGACCCCGATGCGCTCGGCCGCCTCAAGGGCCTCGGCTTTTCCGACGCCCGGCTGGCGGCACTGACCGGCGCCCGCGAGGCCGAGGTCGCCGCGGCGCGCCGGGCCGCCGGGGTCCGGCCGGTCTACAAACGCATCGACACCTGCGCCGCCGAGTTCGCCTCGATCACGCCCTACATGTACTCCTGCTACGAAAGCGGCCCGGATCCCGAATGCGAGGCCGAGCCCTCGGACCGCGAGAAGGTCATCATCCTGGGCGGCGGGCCGAACCGGATCGGCCAGGGCATCGAGTTCGACTATTGCTGCGTCCATGCGGTCTACGCCCTCGCCGAGGCGGGCTACGAGACGATCATGGTCAACTGCAACCCGGAGACCGTCTCGACCGACTACGACACCTCCGACCGGCTGTATTTCGAACCGCTGACCGCCGAGGACGCGATCGAGATCTGCCGGAAGGAGCAATCCGCCGGCCGGCTCAAGGGCGTGATCGTGCAGTATGGCGGCCAGACGCCGCTCAAGCTCGCCCACGCGCTGGCCGATGCCGGCGTGCCGATCCTCGGCACCTCGCCCGACGCCATTGACCTCGCCGAGGACCGGGACCGCTTCCAGCGCCTGCTCCACGAGATCGGCCTGCGCCAGCCCAACAACGGCACGGCGACCTCGATGGAGCAGGCCGTCGGCGTCGCCGGGAAGATCGGCTATCCGGTGCTGCTGCGCCCGTCCTACGTCCTGGGCGGCCGGGCGATGGAAATCGTCCACGACGAGGCCGGCCTGCGCCGTTATGTGACCGAGGCCGTCCGCGTCTCCGGCGACAACCCGGTGCTGATCGACGGCTATCTCCAGGACGCCATCGAGGTCGATATCGATGCGGTCTCGGACGGCGAGAGCGTGCGCATCGCCGGCATCATGGAGCATATCGAGGAAGCCGGCATCCATTCCGGCGATTCCGCCTGCGCCCTGCCGCCCCATTCCCTGTCGGCGGCGATGCTGGCGGAAATCGAGCGCCAGGCCGAAAGCCTGGCCGCTGCATTGGGCGTGGTCGGCCTGATGAACATCCAGGTCGCGGTCAAGGACGAGACGGTCTACATCCTGGAGGTCAATCCGCGCGCCAGCCGGACGGTGCCTTTCGTCGCCAAGGCGACGGGCGCGCCGGTCGCCAAGATCGCGGCGCGGGTCATGGCGGGCGAGACGCTGGACGGCTTCGAGATCGGCATGACGCCGGCGAACGGCCCGGGGAACGGTCCGGGGAAAGGTCATGTTGCGGTCAAGGAGGCGGTGTTCCCCTTCAACCGCTTCCCCGGCGTCGACGTGATCCTGGGCCCGGAGATGAAATCGACCGGCGAGGTCATGGGCCTCGACCGGGATTTCGGCCGCGCCTTCGCCAAGTCCCAGGTCGCGAGCGGCATCCATTTGCCCCGGGCCGGCACCGTGTTCGTCTCGGTGCGCGACCGCGACAAGGCGGCCCTCGCCCCGATCGCCGAACGGCTGGTCGCGCTCGGCTTCGACCTGCTGGCGACCCGCGGCACGGCGCGCGACCTCAACGCAAGGGGCATCCCGGCGCGGCAGGTCAACAAGGTGCTGGAGGGCCGGCCGCACATCGTCGACGCGATGACCGACGGCGGCGTACAGCTCGTCTTCAACACCACCGAGGGGGCGCAGGCGATCCGGGACAGCTTCTCGCTCCGGCAGACGGCGCTGCTGCAGGAAATTCCCTACTACACGACGATGGCCGGCGCCCGGGCCGCGGTGCAGGCGATTGCGGCACTTCGCACCGGCGCTCTTGAAGTCGCCCCGCTGCAATCGTATTTCGGATCGTCTTTCTGAGAACCCGACGGCGCGAGCGCGCGCACCATCCCCCGGCGTCCCCCATCGAGACGCCGATGAAGCAATCTGTTGCCGCAGGCGCCGGGACAGCACTTTGACGACGAACGGACCGCCCGATGGATAAGGTTCCGATGACAGAGCGTGGCTACGGCATGCTCCAGGAGGAAATGAAACGGCTCAGGTCGGTGGAGCGCCCGGCCGTGATCAACGCGCTGGAAGAGGCGCGCACCCACGGCGACCTCTCGGAGAACGCCGAATATCACGCCGCCAAGGAGCGCCAGGCGTTCATCGAGGGCCGGCTGATGGAGCTGGAAGACAAGGTCAGCCGCGCCCAGGTGATCGACCCGCGAAGCCTGTCCGGCGATATCGTGCGCTTCGGCGCCACCGTCACGCTGGCAGACGAGGACACGGACGAGGAAAGCACCTACCAGATCGTCGGCGAGGACGAGGGCGATATCGGCAACGGCCTGCTGTCGCTGACCTCGCCCCTCGCCCGGGCCATGATCGGCCGGGAAACCGGCGATTCCATCGAGGTCACCGCCCCGGGCGGCTCCAGGGCCTACGAGATCATGAAGGTGAAATACGGCTGAGGGCGGTTTTTCGCCTCCTGTCGCACCGGTCCGAATCCGGGATTGTCATTTCGACCGAGCAAAGCGAGCGGAGAAATCTTTCCCGCGCAGCGCTTCGGGCCTGTCTCCGTGCAGAAAAGATATCTCCGCTCCGCCCCGGATCAGGTCCGGGTCTCCGGTCGATATGACGGGAAGTGTTCGGTTCTGCCTGCGCCACGATCAGCCGGATTGCTGCGCGGTAACGACATACAGATACCAGTCGGTCACCGTTCCCCGGATGCTCCTGTAGCCCTCCATCCGCTTCTCCCGGCGGAAGCCGGCCCGCTCGAGCAGCGCGCAGGATTGCGTGTTGCGGGTATCGACCTCGGCCCAAATCCGCGCGACGCCGGAGTGCGCAAATCCGATCCGCACGATTTCCCGAAGCGCTTCGGTCGCGTAGCCGCGGCCCTGGAAATCGCTGTCGAGGTGGAAGCCGACGCTCGCGGTCCCGTCGTCGCCTTCGTCGATCCTGATCCGCACGAGTCCGACGATCCGGCCGACATCGCCCGGCTCGATCGCGAAGACGAGTTCGGCCGGCCGCCTCCGCCGCCATGTCGCCATGGCCGATTCGAGGTATTTGCCGATTCCCTCCGGCGTCGGTTTTTCCATATCCATGTAACGGTAGAAGGGTTCCCGTACGGCGTAGCGCCGGATGTGCGGCAGGTCGGCCATCGCCGGCGGGCGCAGCCGCAGCCGCGGCGTCGAAACCCCGTCTTTTCCGGCCCGCTGAACGTCACGCAGACTGTGGCTGCGCGGCTGTACCGGCCCGAGGAATCCGAACAGGCTCCGGTTCATTGCGCCGTCCGCGGCACGATCAGCGCATCGGCCGCCACGCCGCCCTTGGGCAGGGCGACGAAGGGGTTGATGTCGATGCTCTCGATCCGCCCGGCATTGGCGGCGGCGAAGACGGACAGGCGGGCGAGCGCGTCGGCCAGGGCGTCGAGGTCGGCCGGTGGCGCGCCGCGCACGCCGTCGAGCAGCGCCCGGCCGCGGATCTCGCCGATCATGCGACGGGCCTCGTCGGCGCCGAAGGGCGCCAGGCGGAAGCTGACATCCTCCAGCACTTCGACGAACACGCCGCCCAGGCCGAACATGACCGCCGGCCCGAACACCGGATCGTGCACCGCGCCGAGCACGGTCTCGACGCCGCCGGCAACCATCTCGCTCACCAATACGCCGTCGATCCGGGCCTCCGGCGCCTGTTCGGCGGCGCGGCGCAGCAGGGTCCGCGCGCCCTCGGCCACGTCGTCGTCGCCTTCGACATTCAGCAGCACGCCGCCGATCTCCGTCTTGTGCAGGATATCGGGCGAGACGATCTTGAGCGCGCACGGACCGCCGATGGCGGCGGCTGCGACAACCGCTTCGTCCGGCGTCGCCGCCAGGCTTTCGCGCACAACCGGAATCCCGGCGCTCGCCAGGATCGCCTTGGCCTCATGCTCGCCCACGGCTTCGGCCGGCGCCGGGAGCATGCCGGACGGGGCCGCGGGCGGCGCGCTGTCGCTCCCGCGGCCGAAGACGTCGCCGAACCGGGTCAGCGCCGCCATCGCCCGGACCGCGAGCGACGGATCCTCGAAGACCGGATAGCCCAGCCGCTCGTAGGCCTCGACGACGTCGCGCCCGCCGACAAGGCTCATGATCATCGGCACGTCAGGCCAGCGTTCGCGCACCGTGCGGAACAGGTCGGCGCAGGGTTTCTTCATGAAGGGCGTGGCCGGCACCGAGGTCATGAAGACGATGTGGCTGTCGTAATCCGCCTCCTCGATCGTCAGGCCGATATTCTTCAGCATGAGGTCCGGCTCGTTCAGGGCCTGGGCGGTGAAATCGACCGGGTTGTTGGTGCCGGCGAAGGGGATCAGCGCCTTCAGCCTGTCCTGGACCGGCTGCGGCAGGGGCGCGACGTCCAGCCCGTGACGCACCGCATCGTCCGCCATCTGCACGCCGCCGCCGCCGGAGATGGTCTGCAGGCTGATCCGCCGGCCCTTCGGATAGCTGCCGTACTGGCAGGCATAAGCGACATCGACCAGCTCTTCCGTGGTGCCGGCCCGGTAGGCGCCGGTCTGCCGGAACAGGGCGTCGTAGATCGCGTCGCTGCCGGCCAGGCTGGCGGTGTGGCTGGCTGCCGCGCGGGCGCCGGCGTCGGTCTTGCCGACCTTCATGACGATCACCGGCTTGCGCGCATCCCGCGCCTTGCCCAGCGCCTGCCGCAGCCGGCCCGCGTTGCGCACGCCTTCAGCATAGACGGCGATGATCCCGACCTCAGGGGATTCGGCGTAGAAGTCGATGACCTCGCCGAGATCGACGTCGCATTCGTTGCCGGTCGTCACCCAGAAGTTGGACCCGACGCCGCGCTTCTGGGCGACCAGCAGGACATGGGAGCCGTAGGCGCCGCTCTGGCTGACGATGCCGACCGGCCCCGGCGGCAGGTCCAGCATGTCCGGCGCATTGGTGAAGGTGCCGTACCAGCCCCGGTCCATGGCGAACACGCCGAGGCAGTTGGGCCCGACGATGCGCATCCCGCTGTCCCGGGCGATCCGGGCGATCTCCGCCTGCGCCCGCGCGCCGTCTTCGCCCTGCTCGGCGAAGCCGGAGGTGAAGACGACGGCCGATTTCACGCCCCGGTCGGCGCAGTCGCGGATGGCGTCGACGGCGATCGCGGCCGGCACGGCGATCAGCGCGCAGTCCACCGCTTCCGGCACGTCGCGGATCGTCGGGTATGCGGCCAGCCCCTGCACGGTCTCGCGCCGCGGGTTGACCGGATAGATCCGGCCGCCATAGCCCATCGTCTTCATCGAATGGATCGGCCGGCCGCCGATGCGCGACGGCGTGTCCGACGCCCCGATCACCGCGACGGAGTCTGGCCGCAGGATCGGCAGCAGGGAGCGGTTCGGCGTTTCGGACATGGCGTCCGTGATGGCGGCAAACGGCGGCGCGAGAAAGGGAAATCCTGCCGCGCGGGCACCACCCCCGGCCGGCTCCGATCGACTCTTTGCTACCTTCCCCGAGGGATTCCGCTGCGAAAGGGTGTACCGGACGGGCCCAAAGCCGGAAAGCAGCGGAATTTTGAACGAATGTTCAATATCGGCTTCCCTAAGTCTTTGAAATTGCTCTGTTTTTTGGAATTAAACAGACCGTTCTAAATAATATGTTTTTTTGCACCCGGAAGCCCTAACCCTTTGGAATCGTTGGAAACATGCCTTTCGGAAGTGCGCAAAAGCAATCCCGATAGGAAATTTTCCAGCCTCCCGACCGAGCGGGAGCGCCGGGCGACACCGGGGACGGCGCCGCCGGGCAGGATCGGGGGCGCGATGGCCCGGCGGAAGCGGAGGGTCGAACCGGAGGATCGAAGCGGATAACGTCCGGCTGTCAAGCCCGGTGGCGTACAGGGCGGCGGAACGGATGACCGATCGGCGGCGGATCAAAGCGGGAAGGGTGGAAGGGTCCCGCACGGTCCCCCGGCTGTTTCTTCGTTTGCTTCTTTGTTCGGGGGATGTCGGCCGGCCGCGGCGGGCGCACTTCGGGCGTTGACGGGGCCGATATAGGGCGCGGGGTCTGCCGTGTCAAGGCAAATTATCGTAAAAAAGGAAATATTTTTAAGAAACCGGCCCGACGGAGCCCGCCGTATGGGGGCACAGGACCGCACTGTCCTCGTTGCCGGACGGCGCTAAGCTGGCTGCCTCGCAATCCCGAACCCGCGCCCCGAAAGGTCCCTCGCCATGACCGTCCTGCTTTCCGACGCCGATTTCCGCGACACCCATGTCTTCATCGCCGGCGGATCGAGCGGCATCAATCTGGGCATCGCCCACCGCTTCGCCGAATTCGGCGCGAAGCTGTCGATCTGCAGCCGGTCGGCGGAGCGGGTCGAGGGCGCGGTGGGCGAACTGAAAGCGCATGGCGGCGACGTGTTCGGCACGAGCGCCGATGTCCGCGACTACACCCAGATCGACGGCGCGCTGAAAGAGGCTGCCGCCCGGCACGGCCCGATCCACACGCTGATCGCGGGACAGGCCGGCAATTTCGTCGCCCCGGCGCTCGGCATGTCGGCCAACGGCTTCAAGACCGTGGTCGATATCGACCTCAACGGCAGCTACAACGTGTTCCGCGCCGGCTTCGACCATCTGGTCAGGCCCGGCGCTTCCTGCATCGCCATCTCGGCGCCCCAGGCGATCCACGCCTATACCTTCCAGACCCATGTCTGCGCCGCCAAGGCGGGGCTCGACATGCTGTGCCGCGGCCTCGCCCTGGAATGGGCGCCGATGGGCGTGCGGGTCAACACCATCATCCCCGGCCCGATCGAGGGCACCGAGGGCATGGAGCGCCTCGCGCCGACCGACGAAGCCAAGCGGGCGGCCGCCGAGATGACGCCGATGAAGCGCTTCGGCCAGAAATCCGAGGTCGGCGATGCCGCGCTGTTCCTCGCCTCGCCGCTGGCGGCCTACATCACCGGCGGCAACATTCCGGTCGACGGCGGCACCGTGCTCACCGGCTCCAGCAGGATGAGCCGGGGCATGGAAACGGCCTTCGAGGGCGCGGCGCAAGCTGCACGCAGCCGCGCCTGAGCCGGCACGACGGCCACGCCCTAAATTCCCCGTCCCAACCAGCGCGCAGCGAACATGAGCGCGAGCAGGTGGGCCGGCGCCAGGCGGTCCGGGACGGCGAACGGGTCGAAGCCGGCGCGTTCCAGGCGTTTCAGCCAGGCGAGCGCGACCGGTTTCAGGACCAGCAGGCGGTCCGCAGGGCTGCCGGTCTTCCCCGCTTCGGCCAGCCGGTCCCGCGCCATCGCCGCCATGGTTTCGGCCGCGGCCCTCACCCCCGGCGTCGCACGGCGCTCCGCCAGGTCGCGGGCGCCTGCGCCGCCCGCCGCGAGCGCCGATTGCGGCAGCAGCTGCCGGCCCCCGGTAGCGTGGAAATGGGCGGCGCGCAGGATGCCGGCGAGCGCCCAGCCCGTTCCCAGCGCCCGCGCCGATCGCCGGGCCGCTTCGCCCGCCTGCCCGCCTTCGGCCGCCTGCCCGCCTTCGGCCGCAGCCGCCATTGCCTCGGCCAGAAGGCCGCCGGTCTGCCCGGCATAGTCGAGCAGCGCCGCCTCGTCGGCCATCGGCGCGTCGTCCAGATCGCGCATCCGCGCGTCGATCAGGCCGTGCAACAAGTCCGGATCGAGTGCGCCGGCGCGCAGGACTTCGGCCAGCGGCGCGGCCACTTCGTGCTGGCGCACGGGCCCGTCCGCCGCTGCGGCCTCCAGCGCGTCGCGCCACCATTGCAGCCGGATTTCGCCGAGGGCCGCCTCGCTGACGATTTCCCGGGTCCGGGCGATTTCCGCATTGAAGGCGAGCAGGATCCACAGGGCCGGCCGCCGCGGGCGGGACGCGAACAGGGTCGCGAGATAGCGTTCGAAATCGTGCCGCCGCGCCAGCCGGCGGCAGGAGTCGACGGCATCTTCCCCAATGGCGCTTTCGGCGGCGATTCTGTTGCCTTTTTCTTCCATAGATGCAGATTAGGCGGAGCGCAGGTGCGCGGCGGCCGGCCGGGCTCTGCTGGGGTGTAACTTTTCCGGGGCAGACATCATGGCAGCAATTCTGACAAAGCTCAGCAACACGGTGATCGCCGGCATCGTGGCGCTGATCGTCATGTTTATCATCGTCGGCGCCACGGCCGGCGGCGGCGCGTTCGACCACAGCTGGTGGAGCTTCCTGTTCCGCTATCTGCATGTCCTCTCGGGCATCATGTGGGTCGGCCTGTTGTATTATTTCAACTTCGTCCAGATCCCCAACATGCCGAACATCCCGGACGAGCAGAAGCCGGCGATCGGCAAGGTGATCGCGCCGGCGGCCCTGTTCTGGTTCCGCTGGGGCGCCATGTCGACGATCGTCACCGGCCTGATCCTGGCCCTGATGAACGGCTATCTCGTCGAGGCCATCGCGATCGGCTTCATGGACGAGGGCAACAGCACCGCGATCGGCATCGGCATGTGGCTCGGCACGATCATGTGGTTCAACGTCTGGTTCGTCATCTGGCCGAACCAGAAGCGCGCGCTCGGCATCGTCGAGGCGGACGCCGATTCGAAGGCCAAGTCGGCGCGCACGGCCATGCTGTTCTCGCGCACCAACACGCTGCTCTCGATCCCCATGCTGTTCTGCATGGTGGCCCACCAGAACGCCGGCTTCGTCGGCTTCGGCGGCTGACGCCTGACGCTTCCGGCACCCTCCGGTCCGGGGGGCGCCGGCAGAAAAAGGAGGCGGGCTCCGTCATCGGCGGAGCCCGTTCCGATTCTCGCGCAAGCCTTGCCACGGGCGCTTGTCCCGAAATCCGGTGCAGGCGGATAGATTGTAGGGGAGGGTTTCAAACCCTCCCCTACGGTCGGATTGGTCGCGGCGCAGTCCCCGCCGGTCAGCCGGCGGGCAGGGCGATGAGAGCGGCGCCGACGGTCCGGCCCTCGCCGGCGAGGAGATTGTAGGTCCGGCAGGCGGCGCCGGTGTCCATCGCTTCGAGCGCGAGGCCCGCATCCCGCAGGGTTTCGCGCACCGCGGGCGGCACCGCTGCAGAAACAGCCGCGGGGCCGGCGCCGAGGCCGAGGATAAGCAGTTCCATCGACTCGCCGGCAAAGGCGGCGGCAAGCGCCGCGGCATCCAGGGGCGTGTCGTCACCGTGTTCCCAGGCGACGACGCGGTCCGTCAGGATCAGGACCGGCCCGGTCCACCGCACGCCGCCGATCCGGAACCCGCCGGGGCCGTAGCTTTCGATAAAGGGCCGGTCGCCGCGCGGCGCTTCCGTGAGTTCCACCGGGGCGCTCCCGCCGGGGCGGTCTGGGGCGGCCTGGGCGGCGGTCCCGGCTGCCGCTTCGGTCTAGCCCGCGGCCGCCTCGGCGGCGTCGCCGGCGTCGCTCGAACCGTCGCTCGACCGGCCGAGCCGCTTGATGCGCAGGATCAGCAGCAGCGGCACCGCCAGGCAGATCGAGGAATAGGTGCCGATGACCACGCCCCAGATGAGGGCGATGGAGAAGCCGCGGATAACCTCGCCGCCCAGGAAAAACAGGGCGAGCAGCGCCAGCAGGGTCGTGACGCTTGTCAGCACCGTGCGCGACAGGGTGTCGTTGAGCGACAGGTTCATCAGGTCGGGCATCGCCAGCTTCTTGTACTTGCGCATGTTTTCGCGCACCCGGTCGAACACGACCACCGTGTCGTTGATCGAGTAGCCGGCGATGGTCAGCACGGCGGCAACGGTCGAGAGGTTGAATTCGAACTGGAACAGGCTGAACAGGCCGATCGTCAGCAGCACGTCGTGGGTCAGTGCCGCCACGGCCGCGATGGCGAACTGCCATTCGAAGCGGAACCAGACATAGGCCATGATCGCGAGCAGCGCGAGCACCGTCGCGATGATGCCCGCCTGGATCAGTTCGGCCCCGACCTTGGGCCCGACGAATTCCTCGCGGCCGACGCGGTAGCCCTTGCCCAGCGCCGCGGTAACCGTTTCGATCGCCTGCATCTGGCGCTTGTTGTCGCCGGGCTGCTTCTCGACCCGGATCAGGACTTCGGAATCCGTGCCGAAGTTCTGGATCGAGATCTCGCCCAGCCCGAGCGCATTGAGCCGGCTCCGCAGGCCGGCGACGTCGGCCGGCTTCTCGTTGCCCTTCTCGTCCAGAGCCGTGACCTGGAGCAGGATGCCGCCCTTGAAATCGATGCCGAAATTGAGCCCCTGCCCGAAGAACAGAGCGCCGCTCAGGATCAACAGGGCGACCGAAAGGGCGAGATAGATCCTGCGGAAACGGACAAACGGGATGGTCGTGCCGGCCGGCACCAGACGGAGCAGCATGAAACGGTTTCTCCCTGAGGTCGGCGGGCGCCTAGTGCACCATGTTCCGGACGAAGGGGCTGTCCAGCGAGAACATCGGGATGCGGACCTGGAACCGGCTGCCGTCTTCGCGCGTCATTTCATAGGCGCCGACCATGAAGCCGGACGGTGTCGCGAGCGGGCAGCCGCTGGTGTATTCGAAGCTCTGGCCCGGCTCCAGCACCGGCTGCTCGCCGACCACGCCGGGGCCGCGCACCTCCTGCTGCTGGCCGGCCGCGTCGGTGATCCGCCAGTGCCGGTTGAGCAGCTGGACCCGGTCCCCGCTCTCGTTGCTGATCGTCACGGTGTAGGCCCAGACATAGCGGTTTTCGTCGGGCTCCGACTGTTCTTCCAGATAGAACGGCTTGACCGAGACGAGGATGTCGGCCGTCTTTTCCGAATACATGGTCCGAACATGGCTGCACAGGTTGACGCCGGATATGTAGGCAGGTTCCGGCCGCTGTCGAGGCGGCATCTTCGTGCGTCCGGCTCGTTTGGGGCGGCGGCGCCGATTCCGCGCGAGCGGAAAATGCATTAGCTTCCACGGCACAGGATTATCTCCGGCGCGACCATGTCCGATCCTCCGTCAGAGTCCGTGTCCCCGCTCCCGCTCGTCATCGCCGTCGACGGCCCGGCCGCGGCCGGCAAGGGCACGCTGGCCCGGCGGCTCGCCGAAGCGCTCGATCTCGCCCACCTCGATTCCGGCGCGCTCTACCGCGCCGTCGGGCTGGCCGTCCTGCGCGCGGGCGGCGACCCGGCGGACGAGGCGGCCGCCGTCGCCGCCGCTGCAAGCCTCGACACCGGCCGCCTTTCCGACCCGGCGTTGCGCGCACCGGAAACGGGCGACGCCGCCTCCAGGGTCGCCGCGTTCCCCTCGGTTCGCGCGGCCCTGCTGGACTTCCAGCGCCGCTTCGCCCGCAATCCGCCGGCCGGCCGGCGTGGCGCCGCGATCGACGGCCGGGATATCGGCACCGTCGTCGTCCCGGACGCGCCGGTGAAAATCTTCGTCACGGCAAGCCCGGACGAAAGGGCGCGGCGCCGGTTTGCAGAGTTGCAGGCCGCCGGGGCGGACGTTATATACCCGGCTGTCCTGAGCGAGCTGGAGGCGCGCGACGGCCGCGACAGCAGCCGCGCCGTAGCGCCGCTGAAGCCCGCCGACGACGCGGCGATTCTCGATACCAGTACCCTCGACGCCGAGGCCGCATTCCGTGCGGCGCTGGATATCGTGGCGCAGCGTGCGCCGGGGTGGCGACGGCTCGTGCAGGATGTCCGGTAACGGCAACGCATCGGCGCTGCTTTCCGACCCGGCCTGACCGGCGATCCGAAAGGGGACCGCCCCGTCAGGAAGCGATCCGTCGGGACTACAGCCAGGAAGCCGGCCGGAAAACGAGAGGACATCCGGAACCCCCATGACGACTGCGACAGAAACCGCGGCGGCGTCCGGCGAGGACTTCGCCGCGCTGCTCGATGCATCCCTGAAAGACCACGACCAGTTCGAAGGCAAGGTGGTGGCCGGCCGGATCGTGGCGATCGAAAACGACTTCGCCGTGATCGACGTCGGCCTCAAGGCCGAAGGCCGCGTGCCGATCAAGGAGTTCGCGCCGCCGGGCGCGGCGCCGGAAATCAAGGCGGGCGACGAGGTGGAGGTCTATGTCGAGCGGCTGGAAAACGCCAACGGCGAGGCCGTGCTGTCGCGCGACAAGGCCCGGCGCGAGGAAGCCTGGGTCCAACTCGAAAGCGCCTTCAACGACGGCCAGCGCGTCACCGGCCACATCTTCGGCCGGGTCAAGGGCGGCTTCACGGTCGATCTCAACGGCGCCGTCGCCTTCCTGCCGGGCAGCCAGGTCGATATCCGGCCGGTGCGCGACGTGACGCCGATCATGAACACGCCGCAGCCCTTCCAGATCCTCAAGATGGACCGGCAGCGCGGCAACATCGTCGTGTCGCGCCGCGCCGTGCTGGAAGAGACCCGCGCCGAGGCCCGCGCCGAGCTGATCGCCAACCTGAAGGAAGGCCAGGTGCTCAAGGGCGTGGTGAAGAACATCACCGACTACGGCGCCTTCGTCGATCTGGGCGGCATCGACGGACTGCTTCACGTCACCGACATTTCGTGGAAACGCGTCAACCATCCCTCGGAAGCGCTCAACATCGGCGAAACGGTCGACGTGCAGGTGATCCGCTTCAATCCGGACACCCAGCGCATCAGCCTCGGCATGAAGCAGCTGGAGGCCGATCCCTGGGACGGCGTGGAAGCCAAGTATCCAGAGAACGCGCGCTTCACCGGCCGGGTCACCAACATCACCGATTACGGCGCCTTCGTGGAGCTGGAAGCGGGCATCGAGGGCCTGGTCCACGTCTCGGAAATGTCGTGGACCAAGAAGAACGTGCATCCCGGCAAGATCGTCTCCACGAGCCAGGAGGTCGAGGTGATGGTGCTGGATGTCGATCCCCAGCGCCGCCGGATCAGCCTGGGCCTGAAGCAGACGCGGGACAATCCCTGGACGACCTTCGCCGAACAGTATCCGGCCGGCACGGAGCTCGAGGGCGAAATCCGCAACATCACCGAGTTCGGCCTGTTCGTCGGCCTGCCGGGCGATATCGACGGCATGGTGCACCTGTCCGACATCTCCTGGAACACGCCGGGCGAGCAAGCCGTCGCCGAGTACAAGAAAGGCGATATGGTGAAGGTGAAGCTCCTCGAGGTCGATACCGCGAAGGAGCGGATCAGCCTGGGCATCAAGCAGCTGTCGGAAGACCCGCTGGCGAGCGCGGCCGGGTCGATCCGCAAGGGCGCCCTCGTGACCTCGACGATCACCGCCGTGACCACCGGCGGCCTCGAGGTCGAGGTCCACGGCATCCAGGGCTTCATCCGCAAGGCCGACCTGTCGCGCGAACGCGCCGAGCAGCGGCCGGACCGCTTCGCCTTGGGCGAGAAGATCGACGCGAAGGTCACCAACTTCGACAAGAGCGCCCGCAAGCTTTCCCTGTCGGTCAAGGCGCGGGAAATCGCCGAGGACAAGGAGGCCATGGAGCAGTTCGGCTCGTCCGATTCCGGCGCCTCGCTGGGCGATATCCTCGGCGCCGCGCTCAACAAGGCGAAGAAGGACGGATAGGGCGCCGGGTTTGGCCCGCCCTTGCGGCGCGGCGGCTGCCGGCGGGTGCCGGCCGGCCGTGGCGGGACGGCGTCTTTGTGGATTGCGTGAATTGGGTGCGTAACCGGCGCAAAGCGTTGCCTGCCAATATTTTTCCGCAACCGGGCCTTGGGAAAACCAGCGGCGCAAATTCCGGATGGAATGGAGTAACTTCCTGATTTAACTGGTTTTTCGGCTATGGCATGGTGTGCAGAGCCGATAGCCGTACCGTGCGCATGGAATCTCGACCGACCCCTGCCGGCGACATCGACCTGTTCGGTTCCGAAACCCCCGACGCCGCGGCGGAGGGCGACAGGTCGCGCCCGAATACCGGGATCTATCCGTCCCAGGAAATCGAGGGCCTGATCCGCGGCCGGAAGATCCTGGCGTCCGAGACGATCGGCGACCCGCAGATCCAGCCGGCAAGCCTCGACCTCCGGCTCGGCAGGACCGCCTACCGGGTCAACGCCAGCTTCCTGCCCGGGCCGGACCACAGCGTCAGGGACCGGATCGACGCCTTTGCGCAATACGAGATCGACCTCGCCGACGGCGGGGTCCTGGAACAGGGGCATGTTTATATCGTGCCGCTGCTGGAGCAGCTCGATCTGCCCAAGCCCCTGAACGCCTATGCCAACCCCAAGAGCTCGGCGGGGCGGCTGGACATCTTCACCCGCGTCATCACCGACTATTCGACCGCGTTCGACCGCATCGCGGCCGGCTATTGCGGCGCGCTGTATGCCGAAATCTCGCCGCGCACCTTCAGCGTGCGGGTGCGGACCGGCACCAGGCTCAACCAGCTCCGGCTGCGTCGCGGCGCGCCGACGCTCAGCAAGACGGCGATGCGCGCGCTGCAGACCGAGCGCAAGCTCTCGACCGACGGTCCGGAAATCACGCTGGAGGGCGACAAGCTCAACATATCGCTCGACCTCAGCGGCAGCGGGCCGGACGCCATCGTCGGCTACAAGGCGAAAAAGAACTGCGACGTCATCGACGTCGACAGGGTCGGCCATTATCCGGCGGCGGACTTCTGGGAGCCGATCCGCGCGCCGGCGGACGGCGGATTCGTCCTCAATGTCGACGACTTCTACATCCTGGCGTCCAGGGAAGCGGTCTCCGTGCCGCCGGACCATGCCGCCGAGATGATCCCCTACGACACGCTGGTCGGCGAATTCCGGGTCCACTATGCCGGCTTCTTCGACCCCGGTTTCGGCAGCCCCGAGGCCGGCGGAACCGGCAGTAAGGCCGTCCTCGAAGTCCGGCCCCACGAGGTGCCGTTCTTCGTCGAGGACGGGCAGGTCGTCGGCCGGCTGGTCTATGAGAGGCTGCGTGCGGTCCCGGACCGGCTCTACGGCAAGGACCTGGGCTCCAACTACCAGGCCCAGGGGCTGCGCCTGAGCAAGCATTTCCGCATGTAGCGGCCGGCCCGTGCCGGCGCGTAAGACCGGCGAGCCGGTATCGCTTTCCCTCTCCCACCGAACGGACCGACGACGATGAACCCTGCCGATAATGCCGCCCTGAACGCCGGCTCCGGCGAGACCGCCACTCCGGAAACCCCGGCAAGTCCCGATACGAGAAATACGATCCGGGCCGGCGGCGTCGCGGGCGACATCCTGCGCGCCTATGTCGAGCGGATCGAGCGTCTGGAAGAGGAGAAGAAGGCGCTGGCCGCGGATATCCGCGAGGTCTATGCCGAGGCGAAGGGCAACGGCTACGACCCGAAGATCATGCGCAAGCTGGTCGCCCTGCGCCGCATGGACACCGCCGACCGCCGGGAGCAGGAGGAGTTGCTCGACGTCTACCGCCGCGCCATCGGCATGATCTGAGGCTGTCGTTCGAGACGGAATTTCGCGCCGCCGCGCTCCGTCGCGACGGACCGGACAGCGGTGGCACCGTTCCGCCACGCGCCTTGCCTCCCCTGGGCGCAGCTGCACGCAGAGAAACCGCAAAATCTCCCCAACCCTGGGGACGCACGGACATGCCCGGCTGACCTAGGCTCCCACGCAATGCGACGGGCCATCGCCGTACGAGCAACAACAGGCGGGCGATGCGTCGCGACTGTCAGAAGACCGGGAAACCGAGACAGGATTGCGGCAAGGGATGTGGTCTGCAAAGTATCCGGATTTGGGCACAAATCCGCTGCCCACCGAGCCCTACATTTCCGAAGAGCATTTCGCACTCGAGCGCGAGCGCGTCTTCCGCAGATCATGGCTCCAGGTCGGCCGCGTCGAGGAAATTCCCCATGCGGGCGACTATTTCGTCCGCGAAATCGCCATTTGCAACGCTTCTGTACTGGTCATCCGGGGCTCGGACGGCGTCGTGCGCGGCTTTCACAATGTCTGCTCCCATCGCAGCAACCGGCTGGTGGCAGACGAACGGGGCTCCTGCGGCGGCGCGCTCTTCTGCCGCCTCCACAACTGGGCGTACAGCGACACGGGGGACCTGGTCGGCGTCCCGAACGAAGAGAATTTCTTCGGCCTGGACCGGCGGGATCACGGCCTGACGCCGGTCGATACCGACATCTGGGAAGGTTTCGTCTTTGTTTATCTGGCCCCCGACCCCGCCGAGACGCTGCGGAACTATCTCGGCGGCGTCGCCGACCGGCTCGACGGCTGCCCGTTCCACGAAATGAAACTGTCGCAGGTCTACAGGGTGGAGGAGCGCGCCAACTGGAAGGTCGTGCTCGATGCCCAGAACGAAGTGTACCATTTGCCGTATCAGCATCGCTGGACGCTTGGCCAGTCGTTCGCGAAGGACGACACCGGGAATTGCTACTTCAAGGAAGTTATTCTCTACGACTATCACAGTTTCTGGTCGTGCGATTACCAGGCCTTCCAGAAACTGACTCCGCTGAAAATCGCACTCTTTCACGGAGGCGACACCGCCGGGGCTCTCCAGGTTCCGGACATGATCGGCGACCTGGACCACTATCTGCTTTTTCCGAACGGCATTCTTTCGCTGTTCAAGGTCGGTCGCTGGATGGGGTGCATCACCTACATGCTGTGGCCGGTCGCGGTCGACCGGACGGTCTGGGAAATTCGGATGCACTTCAGTGCGCCCGCAACCCGGCGCGAACGGCTCCAGCAGGAATTTTTCAAGTGCTTCATTCGGGATACGCTTCAGGAGGATACGCTGGCGCACGAAAGCGTCCATGCGGGCATTGCCTCCCGTGTGCGGAGCCATCTCATCCTGCAGGACGACGAACTGCCGATCCGCCATTTCCACAAGGTCCTGGGCGACTATGCCGGCTACGGTCGAGGCGCATGACCGGTCCGGCCGCGAGGCGGCGGAGAGCAGGCGATGAATGAGCCGCTCTTGCCCGATGCATTCGGGGAGTTGGCCTCGTTTGCGGACTGGGCGCTGGAGCCGGAGCGCGCCCGGACCGAGAAAAGGGCGGCGGCCTCGATGGACGAAATCCGCGCCTTCTACGATGCGATGATACTGCGGATCGACGATATCCTCGCCTATCTGGAAGACGATTTCGGCGGCAACATGCCGGCCGAAGCACACCGGCTCTACCTGATGTCGTTATCGCTGGTCGAGATCGCCACCCTCGTCGAGTTCTACAAGCGGCGGGAGGCCGTCGACGCCTGCGACCCGCTGCGTTACGTAACGCAGTTCTAAGCGCGGCGCGACGGAAGTCCGGTCCCGTCCTGTCCCCTTACGCTCCCCTTACGCGCCGGCCGGTCCCTGGGGTAGTCTGGCCGGGCACCGGGCGAACGGGAAAGGCGGGAGCGGGTCATGGCGGGAACATCCACGGCTGCGGCGGCATGGGCGCCGTCGCCGGAGCAGGCGGCGGTGTGGCCGGAGGTTTCCGGCAACGCCATTAACGGTCTGGGCGAGGCGGCGTTCGGCCCGCCGCGGCCGGTCTTCTGGCGCGACGACGGCCATTCGATCGAGCACACCGGCGTCCTGCGCTTCTTCTACGACCGCTACCGCGACAACGCGAATATCCGCGAGGCGCGCAAATACCGCCAGCGCGCCGCCGCATACGCCGACAGCCCGGTCGCGCCGGCACCGGCGCCCGAACCGGCCGGCGGCTGGAGCGACGCCGTCAAGCGGGCGGCGCGGGACGCCGGGGCGGACGACGCCGGCATCTGCGAATATGAAGAATCCTGGACCTTTACCGACCGGCCCCGGCCGGCCGGGCGCTGGGTCGTCGTCATGGCCTTCGCCCACGAATACGACCGGCTCAACAGCGCGCCGCACGAAGACGCCTATATCGAGGTCATGGCGCAGTACGGCCGCGCCGGCGTCGCCGCCAAGCGGCTCGCCAACTGGATTCGCGAGCGCGGCTTTCCCGCCGAAGCCAAGACCGGCCCGATGACCGAGGATGTGCTGATGATCCCGGCGGCGATCGAGGCCGGTCTGGGCGAGCTCGGCAAGCACGGCTCGATGATCCACCGCCGCTTCGGCGCCAATTTCCGGCTCTCGATGGTTACGACCGATCTGCCGGTAGCGCCCGATGCGCCGGACATTTTCGGCGCCGACCTGTTCTGCCAGAGCTGCCAGGTCTGCACCCGGGCCTGCCCGCCGGACGCCATCGCGCCGGAGAAGCAGACAGTGCGGGGCGCCGAGAAATGGTACGTCGATTTCGACAAGTGCCTGCCCTATTTCGTCGAGAACGAGACCTGCGGCATCTGCCTCGCCGTTTGTCCGTGGAGCCGGCCGGGCGTCGCCGACAACCTGGTCGGCAAAATGGCGCGGCGCTTGCCGCAAACCGGGGAAAAACGCTAGGCTCGGCCCGGTACGCGCAACGGACCGTAAATCGGTTCACGGGAGGTATCATGTGCCCGGCCGGGCAGCCGGCCGGCAACCCGCCAGGAGGAAAGTCCATGAAAACTTGCACCCGCAGCATCGCGCTCGGCGCCACGCCAGTCTTGGCGTTCGGCCTGGCGTTCGGCCTGACATCGGCTTGGGCGCCGGCACAGGCCGCCGAGGTCAACGGCCCGAAACTGACCTGGAACTATTCGGTCTGGGGCAAGAAGCGCGCCTTCACCGCCGGGATCGAGAAGCTGTCCGCCATTCTCGCCGCAAAGACCGGCGGCAACTGGACGCTCAAAATCTACTACGGCGCGGCGCTGTCAAAGTCGCGCGAGAACCTGGACGGGCTCAAGATCGGCGCGTTCGAAGGGGCGATGTTCTGCAACTTCTACCATCCGAAGAAGAACCCGGCGCTGATGGCGCTGGCCCTGCCCTTCCTGCCGATGGCGACCTGGGAGGACAACCGCAAGGTGCGCGAGGCGGTCTACGCCCATCCGTCGGTCGGCAAGCAGCTCGCGCGCTGGAACGCCATGATCTACACCTCGTCCTTCCTGCCGCAGTATGAGCTGCTCGGCAAAGGCAAGCCCCCGGTGGCGCTGGCCGACTGGAAGGGCATGACGGTGCGGGCCGGCGGCGGCCTCGGCCGGGCGATGAAGGTGCTGGGCGCGACCCCGACGACGCCGACGGCGACCGAGGTCTATACCGGCATGCAGCAGGGCACGATGCAGGCGGCCTCCTTCCCCTTCACCTACGCCCATGTCGCCTACAAGATCCACGAACTGGCCGACTGGTACACCATCAATCTGTCGCCCGGCACGTCGGACTGCCCGCTGACCTTCTCGATCAGCGCCTACAACAAGCTGCCGGCGCAATACAAGAAGCTGCTGGAAGACTCGAAGGAAGCGGTCATCGCGGCCCAGATCGACGCCTACAAGAAAGCGGACGCGAAAAACCTGCCGATGCTGAAGAAGAAGCTGAAGGAAGTCCGCTATACGGACGCGCAGATTGCGGCCTTCCGCAAGGCGGGCGGCCGGCCGATCATCGAAGCCTGGATCAAGGAGAACCAGGACAAGTTCGACGCCCGCGGCCTCGTGAAGTCCATGTTCGCCGCCGTCGGCCAGACCTACGAATAGTCTCCGACACAGGCTTGCAGCCCGCCGTCCGCACGCCCTGATCGGGGAGCGGGCGGCGGGCTGCGCCATTTTCCCTCTTCGGTAAATCCATGATCGGGGACGCGCCGGAATACGGCCCGGAATACGCCTCAGGGCCGCCGGACGATCTGCTCGGCCGCGCGGTCTGGCGGGCCGACCGCCTGCTCGCGCCGATTGAACTGGTCTCAACGCTGATCGGCGGGGCGCTGGTCTTCGGCCTGATGATCCTGGGCATGATCCAGATCGTCCTGCGCAGCCTCTTCAACGCGCCGATCTTCGGCTATATCGACATCGTCGAGTTCGGCATGATCGGCTTTGCCATTTTCGGCATCGCCTGGCTCCAGCGCATGGGCGGGCATGTCCGGATGGAGTTGCTGATCGGCCGCCTCAAGGGCCGGTCGATGTGGCTCGCCGAGGCGGTCGGCGTGCTCATCGGCATGATCATCGTCGCGATCCTGATTCCCTATTCCTACCAGCACTTCGGCCGGGCCTGGGAACTGGGCGACAGCACCATCGACATCGAACTGGTGACCTGGCCGGGCAAACTGGCGGTGCCGATCTTCCTCGCCTTGCTGTTTCTGCGCTTCGGGATTCAGCTCTTCGCCTATCTGCGACTGTTCATAAACCCGGCGCTGGCGCCGGTCGGCGCGCCGCACATCAAGACGGTCGAGGAACAGGCCAGGGACGAGATCGAGGGCACCGCCTGATGCTCGGCCTCGACCCGTTCGATACCGGCATCGTCGCGGTCGTTTTCCTGATCGTCCTGGTGGTGCTGGGCGTCCGGGTTTTCGTCGCCGCGGCGTTGACCGGCTTTCTCGGCCTGCTGGAATTGCGCGGCTGGAACGTGGCGGCGGCGATTTCCGGCACGATTCCCCATTCCAAGACCATCACCTATCCGCTCTCGGTCCTGCCGCTGTTCATCCTGATCGGCTTTCTCGCCTTCTACGCCGGCATGACCGGCAAGCTGTTCGAGGCGGCGCGCCGCTGGGCCGGCTGGGTGCCGGGCGGCCTCGCCGTGGCGACGGTGTTCGCGACCGCCGGTTTCGCCGCGGTCTCCGGCGCGTCGACCGCCACCGCGGCCGTGTTCTCCCGGGTCGCGATCCCGGACATGCTCAAGAACGGCTATGACCGCAAGCTGGCGGCCGGCGTCGTCGCGGCGGGCGGCACGCTGGCCTCGCTGATCCCGCCCTCGGCGATTTTGGTCATCTACGCGATCATCGTCGAGGAATCGGTCGGCAAGCTGCTGCTCGGCGGCTTCCTGCCGGGCATTGTCTCGGCGCTGATCTACGCCGCGCTGATTATCGGCATGTGCCTGTGGAAGCCGCAGCTCGGCCGGCCAATCTCCGGATTCACCCTGCGCGAGAAGCTGGCGACCGTCCCCGGCGTCCTCCCGATCTTCGCCGTCGTCCTGGTGATTTTCGGCGCGATCTACACCGGCACGGCGACGCCCACGGAGGCGGCGGCGCTCGGCGCGGCCATCGTGTTCGCGATCTACGTCTTCGAGGCGTTCCGGCAGAAGGCCGTCGGCGAAATGGGCGGCCGGCTGAAGGAAGCGCTGCTGGAGACCGCCAAGCTGACGGCGATGATCTTCACCCTGATCTGGGGCGTGTTCCTGTTCGTGCGCTTCCTCGGCTTCGCCGGCCTGCCGGCCTCCTTCGCCGAATGGGTCACGACGCTGGACATGCCGCCCATCGTCATCATGATCTGCATCCTGCTCGCCTACGCCATCCTCGGCATGTTCATGGATGCGATCGGCATGCTGATCCTCACCCTGCCGGTGGTGTTCCCGGCGGTCGAGGCGCTCGGCTATCATCCGGTCTGGTTCGGCATCATCGTGGTCAAGATGGCGGAGATCTGCCTGATCACCCCGCCCATCGGGCTCAACTGTTTCGTGGTCGCCGGGGTCAGCCGCGACCTGCGCGACGCGGAAGGCCGCTCTCTCGAAGTGCCGCTGCAAGACGTGTTCCGCGGCATCGGCCCCTTCTTCGTCGCCGACGTCGCGACCGTCGGCGTGCTGCTGGCGTTTCCGGGAATCGTGCTTTGGCTGCCGGGCCTGATGGGGTAAGACCTGTCCTGCGCGCTCAACGTTCGGGCCGGGCGGCGTCCCCGCCTGTCGTTTCGAGCGAACCGAACGGAACCGAAGGGGGGAGAAGATGGCCAAGGGATATTGGGTTTCCTGCTATCGCGAGGTGAAGGATCCGGACGCGCTGGCCTCCTATGCCGAACTCGCCGGGCCGGCCGTCCTGCAGCATGGCGGCCGTTTCCTCGTCCGGGGCGGCAAGGTCACGCCCTATGAGGCCGGCCTCGCCAACCGCACGGTGGTCATCGAGTTCGACAGCTACGACCAGGCCATCGCCGCCCGCGAGAGCGACGCCTACGCCGCCGCCCTCGACCGCCTCGAGGGCGCCGTGGTGCGGGATTTCCGGGTCATCGAAGGGGTGTGACAGCCGCAGCTTTCCCTTCGCCGGGATTGCTCTGCAAAAGAAAGCTGACATCGTACGAATCCCCTCCCCTTGGGGGAGGGGCCAGGGGAGGGGTCGCCCGCCGCCGCGCCGATGCCCGATTCCGGTACCGCAACAGGGTCCGCAT
>JAPPLJ010000042.1 GCA_028819475.1 Rhodospirillaceae bacterium | reverse complement strand
GTCGGCAGGTTTGGCCATCATGGCCGACTTCATCTGGTTCTTGAGTAACGTGACCTCACGCTCCAGATCGGCAACACGCTTGTCCATGCCGGCCTTGGCCATCGACGCGGCCGACGCGGCCGAGATCGAAAGCGCCAAGGCAGTGCCGGCACAGAGGGCGTATTTGCCTGCGGATTTGACGACTCCCGTCATCTCCCTCTCCAATGCTTACGCGTTATCCGGCCGTCCGGAATATCCGGGGGCCGCAACAACGCTGGGGTTCAACACCAACCTCCATCATCTCCCAGGAGGTCTGATGCCAGCCGCAGGTATTGCGACCGGCGGACCTACATACCTGCGCCCAGGCGGACTACGGAAGCCTCCCCGCCTCACCCGCAGGAACAAAAATCGTTCGCGTTGCATAAATGCAACAGCAAGATTAGGGTCGGTTTGAAAGGCTGCGGCCGGAAAGCCGGCAACAGAGGGCGAACGATGACAGCGCAAGCCGAGGCCACGAGTTTTGCCGAGGAACAGCACGCCGCGTTTTGCGGACGTCTCTATCTCCTGAGAATACAGGCCGGGCTTAGCCAAGAGGCATTGGCCCGACGGATCGGCGTGAACGCATCGACCTATTCCAGTTGGGAGAAAGGCTCCCGGCGCATCAACCTGGAAGCGGTCTACCACCTCGCTGCGGCGCTCGGATGCGGCGTTACCTTCCTGGTCGTCGGCGATGGTGTCGCGGCTTCGCCCCCAGGCGTCGGGGAAGGCAGAAACTCCAGACGGCCGCCCGTGTCCTATGACAGCCTTGTCGGAAGGGTCAGTTCGCTCGAAGCGGCGGTGTTCGGGTCAGTCCGTTCGTTTATCGACGCGGGTATGGTGAAAGCAGCGATCGAGGCAAATGCGGCCGAAAACGGCGCCGAAGCGGTTTCCGCCCCGCCCCCGTGAACCCGCTCGAACGCGAAACCGGCCCTTACAACCTTCACCCGTCCCGGAGACGAAAGCCATAGCCTACCCGCAGCCTTGCCTCATCGCCAAAACAACTCCTGGCGGCTCTATGTCGGGCCGCCGGCGCAAAATGCGTCATTTCTTGGACGGCCGGCCGTTGCCTTCCGGAAGCGGACTGGATACCCCGTTTTCGCTGAAGCGTTCGCTCAAGCCCAGGAACGATCCGAAAAATTCGCCCTCGGTGCCGTCGCTCTCTTTGAACGCGACGCCGCTGAAGCCTGCCGCCAACCGGGGGTTCCCGTCCGTGTCCTGGCGGCTGGAAAAGGCTCCGCCCCAAAACCCCTCGGACTTGGTTACCGTCCGCTCCGGATGTTTCAGAATCACCTTGTCACGCACGAAATGGCCATCTTCGCGAATGATCGCGCTGGGCAGGTGGAGTTCGTAGTCTCTGGCTGTGCCTTCCGGGGCTTCCACCGCCTCGCCAAGGATAACGCCGAAATGCGCGCGTCGCGTAACGAGGTCGCCGATGCACCCGATACATCCTTTCACGGTGCCGTCGAAAAAATCCGCGGTCAGGGTGACCGTCCCCTGGTATTCTTCGAGAACAACGTTTTCGAAATTCTCTCCCGGTTCGCCCCCCGGCACAAATCTGTAGAGCCCTCCGGCCGGACCGAGATAGGTGGCCGTCCCCTCGACCGGCACCTCCGGCACGATTCCATGGTCGAGTTCCGGGCCGTCGACAAGCGCAAACCGCTCCGCCTCCGCTAACGACAGAACCGGCGGATGCTGGCCGACGAACTCCGCCCACCAGCCGAACACGAGGTAGTCCGCCGGGTTGTCCGGATCCCAACTCAACAGGGCGTGGGACAGCGACGTGCCCTCCTTCTTGACCTTGAGAAACGTATAGGCCCGCGCCCGGTGGCCAGGCATGGGCGTGGCCCCGGGCAGCACCTCGATGACATCGTCGTTTGTATTGACGGCGGCTACGGCTCCGCTGTCCAGTTTCACGAAAAACCGCAGCGTCCTGCCGTCGAACTTGGAGTTCTGTTCGAGCTTGAACGCTTCCTGTCTCGGTGGGTCGTTTGCACAGGCGGTCAGCGCCAGCACAAGAACGAGCAGAACAGGAATGGGTTTCATGTGAGTTCTCCGCGGCCGGGCGGCCGCCCTCTGCCTTATGAAATTATGTAGAAAGGCGCCGACCCCCGGCGCTCAATTCGGCGCGGGCTCGGGCATGGGGTTGTCCTCTCCATCGAGAGACGCACCCTATCGCGCTTGACTCCCCGCGGCAACCATGAGGTCAGCCCGTGATACCAAGATCGTCAAGCGACTGATCGAGCTCTTTCAAGCGAGCGTGGGCGTTCGCGCGGCCTTTCTGGAGCGCAACGATTTCGGAAAGGCTGGTGGGCAGTTCCCGATCATTCTCGCCGTCATAAAGCCCATCTATGCCCGGGACGATGACGACGTCTCCGTCTTCTCGAAGATGAAGGCCTCGCGCCAAGGCTACCGACGTCTGGGTAAGCGCCTTCCTGTAGCGGGTGATCTTGTTGTCCATACAGATAAGCGCGCGTTTCAGTTCGGCGCGCTCGTCCGCTATACTCGCAATTTCGGCGTTCTTTTCGTCTCCGGTCATGCCGGGGAACTAGTGTGCTTGACACCCGCGGCAACCGCCGCACGCTCCCATCTGCCATCACAACGAGGCTTCCCGCTCTGTCGGGTCGCCTGTCGAATGCAATAGCCCTCGACCGGTGCGGATAGCTCCCACGCCCAGGCGAATAATCGGGACGGTCCATAGGGTCTGTATGGCGGTTGCACGGCCCGGCACCCCTGCCCTTCGCGGCGGTCCGGGTGCGGTGACAGTGAGAAGTGCGGGCAGCGCGTAGATGCCGCCTAGAGCGTCGCGCGCGACGGCTACAGCGGCTTTCCGACAGATTGTCAAACCTCACCGATCGGAGAGCAAGTTGCGCAGCGCCTCGATCTCGGCCCAGAGCGCCTCTAGTACGGCCTGGAGTGCTTCTTCGGCCGAGGGCGCCTTCTGTGCTTTGACTCCGGCTTTCCCCGGCTTGGCAAGCCCGGCCTTCCGCTCCCTGATCGCCGGCCGCCACGTCTGTTGCGGACCGAGTATGATCGGAAAGCGCGCCGGCGTCGCCGTTCGAGCGGCGGTTCGGGGGAGTCGCCGCGGTGGCACATAGTCGACCGGCCATCCGGTGCTCCAGTCTATCCCTAAGGAATTTGCGAGAGCCGCCCGGCAAGCGTCTCTTTCATCGTTGGACTTGTAGGCACCCGCGATAGCGGCCTCAAGCGCGCCGCGCCGGGCAATGCTATCGGCCAGCGCTTCGCCGTTGTCGTTTGCCGGGTTCACGCTGGCCCGCCTTCGATCGCATCCAAGGCGAACATGACCAATCGGCAATGCGGGCGGGCAGCAGGATCGGCCGCCCACGCTGGCGGCTGCCGATCATGGCGAGCCGGCATCGGTGCCGCTGTGTGGGTTCGCTTGTGGGGTCGAAACTCTCTGGAACTCCATAACTTGTTGAATAAAGGGATTTTTTATTGATAAAGTGGCGCAGCCTGTGGAAGCTGATCCCCCGGGTCCGGCCGTCGCGCTCGGCCGCAGCGTAGAGCCGTCCCCACATGGTGCTGCGGGTCCATTTGCGGCCGTCGGTTCGCCGGACCAGCCAGTCGTCCTCCGCCCGATCGGCCCTGAGCGATTCGAGGAACCGCCAGCCGGCATCCGACAGGACGACGGTGCGGCCGGGACTGCGCTTGGCCGGCGGCACGACGAGCTTGCGTGTCGCTGCGATGAGGTCCCTGCAGCGGAGGTTGGACAGTTCGCCGAACCGGCATCCGGTGTGGAGCGCGGCGTCGATCAGCCGCCGCAGCTCCGGCGGGGCGTTGCTGCGCAGGACACCGATGGCTTCCGGGGAGATTGCCTGTGGCGCCGGGGCCTAGGCGTGCCGGAAGTAGCTGACCCGGCGCCATTCGGCGTCCGAGTCGATCCGGCGGTTGACGAAAGCGAGGGTGAGGGCGGCGCGCAGCAGGGCGAGCTGGCGGTTGAGGGTCGCCTTGCGCCGGCGCACCCGCTCCAGCGGATGGAGATCCTGGTTGCGCCTGGCCTGCGCGGGCTCGGCAAGCGCCGTCGACAGCCAGCGCGCGATGTCCTCGGCCCGGAGATCGCGCAGCGGGACGGCGCCGAGATGGCGGGCGACCCGCTTCGCGATGTTGTACTCGTTCCGCGACGTGCAGCCCGCGGGCGCGTGGCGGCGGAGATAGTCGTTGAGGGCGTGCGCAACCGTGTAGGCCGTGCTGCCCGACGGAACGTCCAGGAGCCGGAAGGCCGGTTCGGGCCGGTCTTCCGGAACGGCGGATGCGGCCTCTTTTTCGAACCAGCGCCGGGCCAGCCAGGTCGCGTCTTCGTGCGACAGGAAGCCGTAGGGGCCGAGTCGTTTCTTGCGGTAGCCGCCGCCGTCCTTCAGGCGGAGGCGGATGCCAGTTAAGCGGACGCCCGGTCTTGGTGCAGATCGAGAGGCCGAGGGCGCGGCCGCGGCCGATCGCCATCCAGTAGGGCGCCGCGCGGGGCGGCAGCGAGGCGATTTCCCAGGAATCCGAGAGGTCGATCGCGGCAGAGCGCGCGCGCCTGCCGCGCGAAGCCGGAGAAACGTGCCGTTTGGTCATCGGGAAGAGAGCGTCTGCAGCATGAGAGAAGGACAGTTCGATATTGCCGACCGCGCGGTCCCTACAAGAAGCGGGCCGAGATTTCAAATTGAGTCACTACCGCGCTGCGGATCGACCGTTATCGGCCGATGCGGCATTCCAGTCGCAAGCCAGTGGGCTGCTTTGCAGCAGCAGCGCCGGTTCCGGGCCGGGAGCGAGCTTTGCACTGTCGTCGTCGGCCTTGCGGCCGGTGC
Organism: Rhodospirillaceae bacterium; assembly: GCA_028819475.1. Classification (NCBI taxonomy): domain Bacteria; kingdom Pseudomonadati; phylum Pseudomonadota; class Alphaproteobacteria; order Rhodospirillales; family Rhodospirillaceae; species Rhodospirillaceae bacterium. The sequence goes on along the minus strand of JAPPLJ010000042.1, from coordinate 58,643 downwards.
GGCGGCGAGCGCCATCGGCGTTGCGGAGCTTGTCGACGGGGTGTCAACGGCGGCGGGATTATTTCCCGGCGCGGCAGGCTGCTGAAATACCGGATTATCAAACTCCAACGCCATATCAGGGTCAGCAGACCTTCACGCCACTTGCGCACCAATCCAGCGAAAGCGGGCTCGTTGGGTCGGAGGATGCACGGATATTGGCATCGAGAAACCAAGCGGTGACGTGCGACTTGAGCACATACGCAAGAGCGTCCGGAGCACCGTGCGCCCGGCGGCCCGGCCGCATCGGGCTTTGATCGGTTTCCGTCATTTCTTGACGTTCGTGTCGCCGAGTTCGGTAGAAGACCGGCGCGAGCGTGGCTTTGGCGACTGCCCCGGAGCCCCGTACCGGCTGGAGGTGAGCGCGCCGCCAGACGCCTTGTCAATTGTTTCGCCATTTAGTAGAGCCACAGAGCGAGCAAGACGAAAAGCGCGCAGAGAACAACCAACTGGATCTCTAGCCTGCCCCACAGGAATGCGCCGAGGACATAGCCCACGACGAAGGCCGAGCCCAGCACGATCTCGGTCGCCTCCAATGTCCAGTACAACGATGCGAGGAGCAGGACGACCTGTCCCGAGAGGACAAGCAACCGGAGCTTCAGGCTCCGGCCCGACAGGAATGCGCCGAGGACATAGCCCACGACGAAAACCGAAACCAGCGCGATCTCGACCCACCTCATCACGAACCACCCAAATGGTCGCTCAACGGTACGCGGCTCTGGGCCGTGGTAGGGTTTTCTCGATCGGTGCGGGACAGCCTCAGACCACCCTCCGCCCCGGAACGGGCCGCACGGGACGCTCCGAAATGAGCGCCGCAATTGCCGCATCTCGGGGGCTGCAGGAGCGCCTCGGGCAAGCCGGAGCCGACGGAGCCAGGCTCTGTCGCAATTGGGCCGACCCCGAAACCGCACTTAGGACAGACTCGCGCCGAAGACGGGTTTGCCCAAACCGGTCTCGTGGGCCGAAATGCTGTCTTCGATAGAGAGGAAAGTCCTGTCGCCGCGGCAAATTCACAATCAGATTCTAACAAGTACCGAAAATGGCGCGATATTATCGGCATCGTCCTTCAGGACTCGCGGCGGGCGGGACAGAAAGTCGGGCGATATCTGCCGGCTCAGTCGCCCTCCCTCGACTACGTCCTCCATGAACCTCGCCCGGAACGGCGCTTCACGAATTGCGCGACTATCGCGCCGGGCGATATCCTTCGCAAGCGCAAAGAATGGCGAATTCCCCGAAGTCCTCCAAGGCACGTCGCAAGACCGCAGGATTGAAACCGACGCCGACGCCCCGCAGGAACACTGCCGTCAGTTCCGCGTTCCGCTTCGGGCGACGGCAGGTCTGCCGATCAAACTGTAGCAGTGCTCACGGGAAAGGGCTGACGCCTCGCCGAGTTGGTTGATGGGGCCGCGCTATGGCGGGATAGACACATCATGCGTCTACCACGTCCCCCGCGCGGGGGCGTGGATTGAAACCCTACAAGAATTTGGAACGTCCTAGACTAAGGTCGTGATGGTTTTTCGAGCAGTCGATGCATTAGCGCCTGAACGACTCGGCAGTCCGCTTCGGCCCGGTGCAGCTCGGCAATGCCATCGACGCCTACGTTGTTGAGTGCGTCTATCAACCGGGCTGGTTCCCCCGGTCGCAAATCGCGATACCATTGCAGGAGATCAGCGGTCACAACGACCGGCGTATCCAGCCCGTATCGCCCGGCGGTCTGTTGCAGCGGGCGTCAATCGAAATCGACATTCCAACCGAGAACGACGGTCGCTTGCGCCAGCATATACCAAATGTGCGGACGCCCCGTTTGACGCAAGTACTTTCGAGGTTGGCTGGGTGCATGTGGTCAGGTTCTGTCGTGTGTCCGGCCTCTCATTGCGGCACGTCACCCGCCGCGGGCCTGTACGGAGATGCGTGCACTGGGTCCATATCGCTTGCGCGAACTCGAAGGCACTGCATCCGGAAACTGGATTTCCCGATCCCGTCTCGATTGACCGTTTGCCCATGCCTTTCCACAGACCTGCCCGCGTCCCGACAGCTACCCGCTGTTCGCCGTGTCAGGCGGCTGCGGGAGCCCGGTATTTCTTCTTCGTCGATAGCGCCCGGACGATGCGCGCCATCCGGTTGGCCCAGGCGGCCGGTCTCACGAAGGCGGACGGACGCGACCCGGGTCGCGCGGAGTGAGGCGAACCGGTTGCGGACCTCTCCACAAGATGGCACGAAGGTCGGCGGCGAGCCGCTTGAGATTGACCGCTGCGGCCGTGACGTAGGATTGGATATTAACGAGTACTCTCCGGAGGTTCGGGAACGCGCCATGCACAGGGGCATGACCATTCTTCTCGCGAACCTGATGCTCGCGCACATTGCAGCGGGGCCCATTTCATGGAGCTTGCCGGACGAATATCTCTCGCTTTCGGTCGCCACCATGTTGTTCCACGTCGTGGCGGCCTGCCTGCCGTGGTTTGTGTGGCGATGGTACCGCCACAGACCGCGCATCCTGTTGCCGACGTCCATCCAGGCGTTGCTGAGCGGCGGGTTCGTATTCGCGTTCTGGTGGCCCTGAACGCTTCTTCCGGAGAAGCCGGTCACCCGGTGCAGACGGGCGAGCCCGCACGCGGCCACATCGTGTTCGACGGATCGGTCGGACGGCCCGCTCAACCCAGGCTAACCCTTCCCCCTGGCCGTCCATCACCCCCAGCTGACCACGGCCAAGGCGTTTTATGTCGAGAAATCGCGCGCGCGACAACGCGGAGCTCGTGACCAACGACGCGCAGGAGCCCGAGCAGTTCACCCGAAGGGCCGTAGCGGACTCGACGACGACCACTTGCACCGCACCACCTCCGATTCACCAGCTTCGGAGTAGCCCCTGCGCAATAATCGACCAGGCCAGCAAGTGCCCGGAACTGAAGAACGCACACTCGCGCCATACGCGCCAGCCGGCACAGCGCGTCCGCATGGAACGACCGGTGCGCCATGCCATTTGCCGGAAAATGGACACAGAGGGTCCGTACAGTAACCCGATCCGGCCGATTGCGAGCAGCATCCGAGCGAATTACGCTATGTCGTCAATTGCGAGGGCAGCGTCCTGGTTGTCCACAGCCCCTGTCATCCCGGCTTCAGGGCGTCGGTCGTTCCTGCCGAGCGACGACGCCCGCTGAGCAAGAAGCGCCAGGGGTCAAGAACGAATATCGGAACTATCGCACACCTCCCGAAAACAATCACCGGTTCAGGCCCATTCGATGACCAGAAAGTTCAACGCGCCGAAGAGTGCCACGAGTCCGACTTGCCCCGCCATGCGCAGCCGCTGGTTCCTGCATGATTTGCGGAACCACAATTGCAGAAAAAAGAATGTAGACGACAGGCCCCATCCCGCAAACAGCCCCAGCGCAATGTAGGTCTCCTTGAGGTCCTCGAGCCTGGTCAGAAAATCCTTCGCAGTGTCTTCCATCGGATCGTCACCCTTCTTGCGCACGTCCCGCCGATCGGATTGCGAAATCGAGTCCGGGGGACATCGGCCGCGATGAGCGGTAGCCAGGACCGCAGATGCCGCATTGCCGTCCGATGCCCGGCCGGCGCCGGACGCAGATCCCTCACTCCCGCGCGCCGGTCCCCGCCAGTGCGTCGAGCAGGGCCTTTTCCACGATCGCGTTGCCCGACGCCCGCGCCGCCTGGAGCGGAGTCCGGCCGTCCCGGTCCCTCGCGTCGGTCGTCGCGCCCGCCGCAAGCAGGACCTTTACCGATCGCGCGCGGTACAGATGGTCATAGACGGCCCAGTCCAGGTCCGCCACCCGTGCGGCGGCGTGGAGCGGGGTGCCGCGGCGCTTGTCCCGCGCCTCGACCTGCGCTCCGGCGTCGATCAGGGCCTTCGCCACCATCGCATTGTCCGATGCCGCCGCGACGTGAAGCGGCGTCCGGCCGCCGCCGTCCCGCGCCTCGACCTGCACCCCGGCAGAGAGCAGCAGATCCACGATCCTTTCGAGGTAGGCAGCGTCCCAGCGTGTCCCATCCGTGCCCCGCGCCAACGCATGCAGCGGTGTCTCTCCGCGACGGTCCCGCGCATCGGGTCTCGCTCCGGCGGCGATGAGAAACCGCACTGCCGAGGCGCCGGCAAACTCTGCGGCGCGGTGCAACGGGGTCATGCCGCGCCGGTTTCTTGCCTCGATGTCCGCACCGGCGGCCAGCAGCACGGCCGCGGTATCGGCCGCATCCGAGATTGCCGCCGAGTGCAGGGGGGTGTCGCCGTCCTCGTCCTGCGCTCCGACCGCCGCTCCGGCCGCGAACAGCAGCCTTGCGGGCGCGGTATCCGGGTTCGTCGCCGCCCAGTGCAGGGGGGTGCCGCCGTCTTCGTCCTGCGCGCTTATGTCGGCCCCGGCCGCGAGCAGGATCTTCACCGTCAGCGCCGGATGCCGCCCGGCCGCGAAATGCAACCCGGTCGCGCCCCATTTGCCCCGGAAATTGACGTCCCCGCCCGCGGCGAGGCAGCGCCGGACCTCGGACGGGGCCGTCAGGTGCCAGAAGTCGGGATGTCCCCAGCCCGAACAGGGCGCCTCGGCTTCGCCGGCCTGCAAGGCGCCCGGCGGAGCGGCAGCCAGCAGGACGGCGACGACCATGCCGCCGAGCGCCCGGCGCCCGATGCGCCGCACGGCGCTGCCGCACCATCCCGCGACACGGACGGAAGCTGTCGGGAATCGTATCATCTTGACCTCGCTTGCTCCCCGACCGATGGCGACGCGTCGACGACCGCCGGGCTACCCGCAGCGGCGCGCCGGCTTCCCGAACCGGTCGCGCTCCCGGTACGCCACGAGTTTCCGCGCCACCGCTTCGCCGAGGGGCCGGAAGATGCCTGCCGCCGAAGCCCGGTACATGGTCTTGAGACACACACCCGGCGGACAATAGGACGGGAGAGGAACTTCGGCATTGTCGGCGGCCTCGCCGATCCGCTCGCCCGAACCGGTGTCGTATATCCGGACCCACGGCTCGACATTGAGGTATTGCGGCCGGTTGTGCCAGATCCGGACATAGACCCTGGCGGTGACCAGGAAGGGAAAACAGGCGCCGGAACCGTCGGCGGAGAGGCGCTTCGCCCCGGCGACGAAGTCCGCGTCCAGCCACCGGCCCCAGGGGCCTGCCCCGCCGCGGTTCAGGTCGAACCTGCCCCGGAACGCTTCCTCGCCGACTGCACGGAAGCCGTGTTTCGCCAGGACCGATTCGAAATTGGCGAAGACGGTCTCGCGGAACAACGGCGAGTCGCGCACGACGAGATTCGGGTTGATGGCCGCTTCGTTACCCACGACGAGGACCGGAACCGCCGCATGTTCGTTGTCCGGAGCAAGGGCCGCGCAGGCGGACAGGAGAAACGCCAGCCCGATAATGGCCGCGGCAACAGAAGCGCATTGTCTTCGATCGGCCAATTCACGACCTCTTCACGAACATCCGCTCGGCCCGGCGGTTCGACGCGTTTCGGCGGGTCGGCCCATGCGATCCGCCGAATTCAGCGGCAGCCGGGGCTCAGCCGCTCCTGCCGATGGCAAAGCGTATCGTTACAGATGCCCCGAATTCCAGCGAGCCGGGCGCCACGGGGACCGCCGCCTTCTCTTTCCGGCCCAGATATCTCCGGTCCCGGACCGGCAGGCTCATCCCGGTTTCGGCGATATGAACGACCCGGCCGAGCGCGACGCCAGCCGCCTCTGCGTAAAGCGCCGCCCTGGCTCGGGCGTCGGCGACCGCGCGGCGGCGCGCCTGGCGCAGCAGCTTTTCCGGATCGCTCACCCCGAAACGAAGGCTGCCGATCCTGTCGGCGTCGGCGGCCGAAAGCCGGTCGAGAAGGTCGCCCAGCCGGTCCAGCTTCCGCACCCGGATCGTTACCGAGTTGGAGGCCCTGTAGCCGACGATCGCGGGCAGCCTGGAAGCGCCGCGCGTGTCCTCGTAAACCGGATGAACGGATACATCCTCGGTCCGAACGTCCGATTCCGCGACGCCCAGGGCCTTGGCCAGGGCAAGAATCTTCGCGACCTTTTCGCTGGTTTGCGCCAGCGCCGCGGAGACCTGCTCCGACTGGCTGACGGCGCCGGTCGAAACCATCGCCATGTCGGGCCGCGCTTCAACCGTTCCCGCGCCGTTGACGGTGATCGACGGCAGTTCTTCGGCGTTTGCAGTCGCGCCGATCCAGAACGGCGCCAGGAGCAGGGCGGACAGGAGGGCCGCGGTGCGCAATCCGGGAATCGTCATGTGTCGCTCGCTTTCAGGGTGGAGGATGCCGCGAACATTCCATCTCTTTTGGGCGATTCAGCGTCGGCATTGTGGAGAGGATGAGGCGCTTCGCGCGTCTTCACCGCGACTGTCCCCATCCCAAGTCACCGCCAGATCTTGGGCAGGAGTAAATACACTGAAATCGGTATTCTCAAGGCGTGAGCGTATCTGCGACCGTACAACCGGAGGCAGCCGCGACGAGACAAGCGTCGGTGTTCACCCGTCTCGCGCTGCCGGAGCAAGGCGCGGAGGTTGCATCGGAAACAATGCTCATACAGCAGCAGCCGGCGCGACGAGGATGCCGACGACATGCTGCGCCTGCTCGAGGATGTCGTGCAGTCGGGCCGCCATGTCGCGATCATGGCGCATTTCAACCACTGGCAGGAGTTGCAGACCAACGTGGTGCGCGAAGCGATCCGCCGGATCCGCGATACCGGCGCGGTCATCCGCGGCCAGGCGCCCTTGCTCGCCCATATCAACAACGATCCCGACATCTGGGCGCGCTTGTGGCGCGAGCAGGTCCGCCTCGGCATCATCCCCTATTACATGTTCGTGGAGCGGGACACGGGCGCGAAGCGGTATACGGCCACGGCAAGGAGCGCCGCGACCGCCAATATCGTTCCCGGTTTCATATGTCTGACTCTTCGTCTGGGTCGGTAAGGATCCGGGAAACCAGCTCGTTCAGCTTGTCGGAATAGCCTTTGACCGCGGTCTTGTTGGGCAAACTCCACTCCGACACCTTCGCATTATCGCGCGCCCACATCAGATCGTCGGTGAGGCGATCAATCGCGAGAAAATCGCTGCCGACACATTCAATGAAGATGTGGAGCATGGTGTCCGCTGCCTCTGCCTGGCCACGTAACCGGTCGTTCATGGCGCTGAGCAGCGCAAAGTCGATTGCCGGATCGTGCGGCGCCGGGTCGGACTTCTCCAGTTCCTTCGCCCTGCGCTTCGCCTTCTCCGCGAGCCGGATCAGCGCGCGCATTTCCTCCGGGTCCGACTCGATCTTGGCCTGGGAGCGGTACGCCTTGGCGAGCGCCCGGAGAACCCGCGCGTCCTTGTAGCTGAGGCCGCTGGTCATTTAAGCTGACACGCGTCGTCGTTCACGCGTAGGTATTCTTCGATAAAGCTTTCCACAGATAGTTCAACGATTCTCATGGCCATCGAGTAGTCTCCGCCATAATCCCAAACCGAAAATACTGGGTGGGCGTAGCCCAGCCCGTGTATCCGACGTTGAAGTTTTTGCCTTGTTTGCCTTGGCCGCGCTCATTATGGAGCAACTTGCCATCCGACAGTGCCTTGTAGAGAGCGACCCCGACCGCAAGAGCATGGCTGTGACACTTCACTCGAATTCGTAAGCGAGTAAAGGGACTGTCGGGAGAATACAGCCGTGCCAAGCGGAGCTTTCTAACAACCGCATCCAAAACATCTTGTTTGTTCGGCGGAGACCATCCTTCAGGGACTTTGCGGTGATTGACGCTGACAACGGGCGTTACCGGCGTGCAAAATGCTCCCATGCGAAACCGGTCTAGGGTCGTTACCTTTCTGTCCTCTGCTCTAGCTGGTGTGTACCAAGAGACAGCAAGCAGCATTGCCGCGGCCAACGCGACCGCGGGCACGCATATCCGAGTTTTCATGTCTTTCTCCCGCTGTAATTCGGCGTGGAATATTGACCCCCTTTCGGGGGTGATCGGCATCCAAAATTGACCCCCCGACATCGTTGTCCTTTGAACCCGCCTCTTTTTTGGATGGAGGGGTTGGGGGGAGATGTTGGTTGTGGAGACGATCGCGCGTATCCGTCGGGAGCATCTGGGCAAGGGTGTCCCGATCAAGAAGCTGGTCCGGGAGCTGAAGGTATCGCGGAACACGGTTCGCAAGGCGGTCCGGAGCGGGGAGACGTCGTTCAGCTACGGGCGGAAGGTTCAGCCGCGGCCGAAGCTGGGTCCGTGGATCGAGGTTCTGGACGGTTATCTGGAGGCGAACGAGAAGAAGCCTCGCCGGGATCGCCTGTCGCTGATGCGGATGTATGAGGAGCTGGCGGCGCTGGGTTACTTCGGCGGTTATGACGCCGTTCGTCGCTATGCCGGCGTCTGGAGCAGCGAACGCCGAGCCTTGCCGGCTTCGCAGGCTTTCGTTCCGCTGAGCTTTGCCCCCGGCGAGGCCTACCAGTTCGACTGGAGCCACGAATACGCGGTTCTGTCGGGCGTGACGACCCGGGTGAAGGCGGCTCACATGCGCCTTTGCCATAGCCGCATGATGCTGGTGCAGGTCTTCCCGCGCGAAGGCCAGGAGATGGTCTTCGAGGCGCACGAGCGGGCGTTCCGGTTCTTCGGCGGATCGTGCCGCCGGGGGATCTACGACAATATGAAGACGGCGGTGAGCGCGGTGTTCATCGGCAAGGAGCGCGCCTACAACCGTCGCTTCCTGGAGATGTGCTCCCATCACCTGGTGGAGCCTGTGGCCTGCACCCCTGGGGCGGCATGGGAGAAGGGCCAGGTCGAGAACCAGGTGGGTTACGCCCGTGGCCGCCTGTTCGTGCCGCGCCCGCGAGGCCGCTCCTATGAGGAGCTGAACGCGTGGCTCATGGACGCCTGCATCCGGGACGCCAAGCGCCGCGCGCATCCATCGATCGCGGGCAAGACGGTGTGGGAGGCGTTCGAGGAGGAGAAGCCGTTCCTGGTGGGGTATGGCGGCCCGTTCGACGGCTTCCACGCGGTTGAGACGGCGTTCTCGAAGACTTGCCTGGTGCGCTTCGACAACAACCACTACAGCGTCGCCGCCCGCGCCGTTGGCCGGCCGGTCGACGTGCGGGCCTACGCGGACCGGATCGTCATCCGCCAGGATGGCGAGACGGTTGCCGAGCACCCCCGGAGCTTCGCGCGCGGCACGGTCAGCTACGATCCGTGGTACTACGTGCCGATCCTGGCACGCAAGCCCGGCGCGTTGCGCAACGGCGCGCCCTTCAAGGACTGGTCGTTGCCCGACGCCCTCGGTCGGCTGCGAGCCCGACTGTCCGGCCATGACGATGGCGATCGGCAGATCGTCCGGATCCTCGCGGCGGTTCTGGAGGATGGGCTTGAAGCAGTCGAAGCCGCCTGCGCCGAGGCGCTCGCCAGTGGCGCCTGCAGCGCCGACGTCGTGCTCAACGTCCTCGCCCGGCATCGACAGCCGGCGCCGGTGCCATCCATCCCGACGCCCGAGGGCTTGCAGCTCCGCCATCAGCCGGTAGCCGGCTGCCACCGCTACGACCGTCTGAGGGAGGCCGACCATGGAGCGTCATGACGTGCTGGCGATGATGACCGCCCTCAAGCTGTCGGGCATGAAGGCCGCCTACGACGATATCCTCGCCGACGGCATCAAACGCCGTCATCCGGTGCCGAAGATCATCGCCGCGCTGCTGCAAGCCGAGATCGCCGACAAGACGGCGCGCTCGATCAAATACCAGATGGCGAGCGCAAAGCTGCCGATGGCCAAGGAGCTGGCGGACTTCGACTTCTCGGCCTCCCCGGTCAACGAGGCCCTGATCCAGGAACTGGTCACTGGCGCCTTCCTGGAGGGCAAGCGCAATCTCGTCCTGGTAGGCGGAACCGGAAGCGGCAAGACCCATCTTGCCGTCGCCATCGTGCGCGCCTGCATCCGGCAGGGCTGCCGCGGGCGTTGCTACAACACCGTCGACCTGGTCAATCTGCTCGAGGCCGAACATCGGGCCAGGCGCCAGGGGCGTATCGCCGAGCAGATCGCCCGGCGCGACTTCGTCGTCCTCGACGAACTCGGCTATCTGCCCTTCGCCCAGGCCGGAGGGCAGCTGCTGTTCCACCTGATGAGCCGGCTCTACGAGCGCACCTCGATCATCATCACCACCAACCTCGCCTTCGGAGAATGGCCCTCCGTGTTCGGCGATCCCAAGATGACCACCGCGCTCCTCGACCACCTGACCCATCATTGCGAAATCGTCGAAACCGGCAACGAGAGCTGGCGCTTCAAACATCGATCGTGACCCGGCGATGCCGTGCCGGCGGCCCGGTTGCCCAGGTGGGTCAACAGGCACCTCCCACGCGGCTCCGCTCCACGTATCGCGAGGCGCTACGCGGAGCCGCGCGGGGCCCTCCTGTTGACTACCGGGACAACCTCCAGAGGGGTCAATATTCGACGCCGATCAGGGGTCAACTTTGAACGCCGATTGACAAAGCAGCGGCGGAGCACGGCAGTGCGGAAGCGGTGAAAGCGCTCCTTGTGGGCGGTGCGGATTTTGCGGCGAGGACAGAGGATAACCGAACCGCGCTGAGCATCGCGCAGAAGAAAGGGAACGCCCGGACGGCAAGCGTCCTGATGGCCGCCGGCGCGAAGGCGCATGTCAGCTGCGAAGACTTGGACGGCATTGGTTTTGCTGGTGATTTTCGCGAATTCTGGAAGCGGGCCGGCGCAGCGGACGTGCGGCGCTGCCTCGCATACAGGGTGAAGAAATATCGCAAGAGCGGCATCCAGAGGTATACGCTGCATGTAGCGGCGGTTTACGGCAGGCCGGAAGCGGTGAGGGCGCTGATCGACGCCGGTGCGAAAGTCGATGCAAAGAGCGATTGCCAACGGTGCGGACGTATGCATCGTGACATGGGAACGGCGCTGCATTCGGCGGTATTGGCCGGAAAGATCGGAAACGTGGAGGCTCTTATCGCCGCCGGCGCGGACATTACCGCCCGAGATCGATACCAACGGAACCTACTAGAAATCGCAACGGCCAATGGCAACGCGGAGATAACCAAAATCCTGTCGGACGCCCGAAAGAAGCTGTATGAGCGGATGGGCTCCGTGGCGCGGGATTGCGCGAACTGGATGGAGAGGAATTTTTGGAAGTACGGGACCGCTGCCGACGTGAAACGCTGCGTCCGCAGCGGGAAGAAGGTCGACGCCCGCAGCGACAAAGGCTGGACCCGTCTGCATTTTGCGGCGGCTTACGGCAACGTCGAGATGATGAAAGCCTTGATCGCGTCCGGCGCCAAGGTCGACGCCCGCGAGGAGAACGCCGGGACTCCTTTGCACATCGCCGCGGCAGCCGGCACGCCGGGCGCGGTGCATGTCCTGCTCGATGCGAAGACGAACGCCAAGGCGAAAAGCAAGAACGGCCTTACGCCGTTCGACGTGGCAAAGAAGCGAAATAAGAGAATCCAGGGGACCGACGCCTACTGGCGGTTGAACGAGGCCTTGCACGAATAGGGGCGGCGCGCGGGCGAAAATCGGCGATCATGCCCTTGAGCGCGGCGGACGCCATCATCCGTTTTGCCGCCGCTCCGCCCGACTACCGGCAGCGAAGGTATCCTAAATCGGAGGATCTCCCTCGCATGGTAAGGCTGTTCGGGTTCCGAAACTCGATCGTGAGTCCCGAAGCAAATCTCCCGGTACTGTCCCCGGTGATTGTAAACGATATCACGCTGCGCCTCCCATCTCTGGAAAGGAAAAATCGAGCGGAAAGCCGCCGGACCGGACCGGGTGCTGGCCGTCGCCAACAAGACCGACCTCGCGCCGCCACCGCCCGGCGCCGATCTCGGCGTCAGCGCCCGGACCGGGGACGGCATCGGCGGGCTGCTGGCGGCGATCGGGGGCCGGGTGACGGCGGCGATGGGCGCGGCCGAACACCCGGCCCTGACCCGGCTGCGCCACCGGCAATGCCTGGAGGATGCGTCGGCCGCGCTGGAGCGCGCGCTCGCCGCCACCGAGGCCGAACTCACCGCCGAAGACCTGCGCCTTGCGCTCCGCGCCATGGACCGGCTGATCGGCCGGACCGACGTCGAAGACCTGCTCGACCTGATCTTCTGGGATTTCTGCATCGGGAAATAGCGCGCCGGGGCCGCGCGGTCAGCATTTGGAGGACCGCCCGCTGCTCTTGCCGTGGCTATAGCGATTGACCATGCAATCACCGTCGGGCCAGCGGGAGACCCACCGGCCGTGCGCCTGGCCGTTCACATAGGGACCTTCGGCGGTACTCCCGTCCTTGAAGCGGAAGACCCACCTTCCATGCCGCTTGCCGCGGACCAGCGTGCCCGTCAATTCGGTGAGATAGCCGCCGGATGGTTTCCATCTCCACGTTCCCCGTCCGACGGCGACGCCACCGGAACAGGCCCCGGAACAGGTCACCCTCTGCCCCGGCCTGTAAGAGCCAAGGAAAACACGGCAGCCGGGCTTGTTGGCGAGTTCGAGCCAGCACTTCGCGCCCTTGCCCATCCCGGCGCATTTCGGCGACGGGCCGGCGGCGACCCCGCGGCCCTGCTGCGCCGGGGCCTGAGAGCCCGCCGACGCGACCATGAACCGACCGTGCACGAAGGCGGCGCCCCCGCCCGGCCTTGCGATGCGCAGCCAGGCGCCGGTGCGGCCGGTCGCCTGCACCGCTTGGCCGGCTAAGAGCGACCCGACGACCCGGTGGTTCGTGCCCGGCCCGGCGCGCAGGTTGACGCGGGTGCGCGCCGCCATGCGCCGGTCCAGCGGTGCGATGCCCGGCCCGCCGCCGTCCTCGACCACCGTCTTCGTCACCGCGCAAGCTGTACCGGGACACTGAGTCCGGCGCCGCCAACGCCAAGGCGGCTTTCGACGCGGCGAAGGCGGCGGTCGAGGCTGTCAGCCCGCTCAACACGCCTGTCGTCACCTACGGCATCAGCGGCCGCACCGTGACGCTCCGCGCCGAGCACCCGGAAGCCGATATGGAGATTCCCGGCCCGGTCAGCGCCGACCACGGCATCGCCAGTTTGGACGGCTCGAGCCTCGTGGGTCAGGTGTTGGCCGCCAGCGTGCTCCCGGCCGACGATGAAGACCCCATGATTATCCGCTTCAAGTTTGCCGACGCCTACGCGGGCCGCGTGCAGCTGACGATAACGACGCGCAACCTGTGCGGCCCGACGGAATTTGCGGTCGATCTCGACGTGGCTGCGAACGGTTCAATCTCGGTCGAGACATAGAGGCCGCCGCGACCGCGGAAAAATATTGACCGCTCGTCGCGCGCCGTGTGAATTCGCGCGAACTGAGCGCAGCGGGGATGCTCAGCGGCTCGTTACGGCTGTCTCAATGCAGTTACCGGTATTTGTCATTAACTTGGAGCGCCGGCCGGACAGACTTGCGACCATAACCGGCGCCCTGGATCGGATCGGCTTGGCGTTCACCCGCATCCCGGCCATCGACGGACAGGCGCTTGATGGCGATCCGGCAATCCTGAGAATGGGGGCAGGCCACGTCGCCTGCGCGCGCAGCCACTACAAGGCAATGGCGGCCTTCCTCGATACCGGCGCAGCGGCGGCGCTTATTCTGGAAGAAGATGTTGAGGTCAGCCCCACCGTGTCAGCCCTGATTTTTTCGTCTTTGGATTGGTGGCCGAAGGGTCACGGCCTAGTGAAGCTGGACAGCACGATCCAGGAGCACAAGCGGATATGGTTGGGCCGCCCGGTCGGCTGCACACCGGATGGACGGGAGTTAAAGCCAATTTTACGCTCCCATCTTGGGGCCTACGGCTACATGGTCGACCGCCGCACCGCCGCAGAGGTCTCAGCCTTGGCACCGGAAACGCCGTTGCCGATAGACCACCTGTTGTTCAATCTGACGAACTCCGCCTTCGCGCGCCGTATTAAGCCGCTGCAAGCGGTTCCGGCCGCGATCCGGCATTTGCCTTATGAGCAGGTAGGGAGCGACACCGGGAGCAGCAGGGTTGACGGTGAGAAGCGCTGGAAAGGAAACAGGATTGCCCGCTTGTTGCCGACGCTCGGGGTAGTAGCGTGGGCGTTGGCAGGCCGAGCGCGTCGGCGCTTGGTATCGTTCGGCGCGCCTTTAAATTGGCGCTGATGCCGGACGATATTAAGCGCCGACGAAGATGGGCGCTGAAGCATCTTTCAAATGGACATTCACAGCCGCTTCCCACTCCAGGGTTTCGACTCGGTTATCTGCGATTCGCTAGCAACGACTCCAGGGTTTTGGCTTCCGACTCCAAGTATTTCGACTCGCTACACAGGCGCGGACGGACGATGCGCTTCACCACGAAGCGGCCGGGGATGTACTCCAGCTCCTCCGTCACGTCCTCGCCGAGCCGCTTGAGGCGGCCGCCGTAGTCGGTGCAGCGCTCGCCCGGCGCGAGAACTGTCTCCTCGCGCGGCAGGTGGTCCGGCAGGGGACGGCGCTTCGGTTGCTTCTTCGAGGCGGGAGTCGGCTCGGGCGGCGCCTCGGCCGCCCGCGCGATCTCCTCGTCCTCCGGCCCGAGCTCGAGCTGGTCGAGGGTCTCAGAGGCCGTCCCGAAGCGCTGGCGGCGCAGACCCGCAAGCTGGTGCTTGAGCTTCTCGATCAACAGATCGCGGTTGCGCAGCTCGGCGTCCCGCGCCGCCAGCTCGGCCCGCGAGGCCAGCACCATCGCCTTCAGCGCGGCGATGTCGTCGGGCAGGGAATGCGCCGCTTCGAGCATGGCCGCATCCTACCCGAAAGGGCTGCCGAAGGAAAGCCAAAATGACAGTCAACTCATTGTTATTAAACGATGAATCATCCCGCGGCCAATGGCCTCCAGGTGCGAACCGGCGCCCGCCAGTCGATCCCTTCCAGCAGCATCGACAGCTGTGCCGGCGTCACCGTCACCTTGCCGCCGGACGCCGCCGGCCACACGAAACGGCCGCGCTCCAGACGCTTGGCGAACAGGCACGCCCCCTGGCCGTTCCACCAGATCATCTTCACCAGGTCGCCCCGGCGTCCACGGAACGCGAACAGATGCCCGGAATAAGGATCCGCCTTGAGCACCCGTTCGGCCTGCGCCGCGAGGCCCGGGAAGCCCTTGCGCATGTTCGTCACGCCGCTCGCCAGCCATACCCGGGTCGAGGATGGGACCGGGATCATCCGCCCAGCGCCCGCACCACCCGGCACAGCGCGTCCACGTCGAACGACCCGCTCGCGCTCACCCGGTGACCGCTCGGCAGCGCAATCTCGATCGAACCGTCCGACGCCGGGTGCGGCGCCGCAGCCGGATCCGCCACCACCTCCACCGGCAGGAAGGATGGCGCGTTCTCGCCGCCTTCCATCGGCCGGTAGCACGGATCGCGGCGCCACTTGAAGATCAGATTGGCGTTGACGTCGTAGCGGCGCCCGACCTGGGATACCGAAACGCCCGGCGCATAGGTCTGCGCCACAATCCGGCGCACCTCATCCTTCGACCAGAAACGGCGTGTCCGACGCGCCACCGCAAAGCCTCCTCCGATAGTGTCCACTAACCGATGGTGGACACCATCGACCTTCGGAACATCCCATCGGAAACTGCGGCTTCGCATAGACCCGCCACAAGGCCAGTCAGGCCGGACGCTTACCCGGCGTCCATCTTCGGGACATCCTCGCACGAGGGGGGTCCTGGGGTGCACACCCCCGCAAGGTGTGCACTTGGAACGGGTGCAGGTGTGCACCTTGCGGGCGGGAGAATTTTTTGGTGGCGATAGGCTCTGACAGGACCCGGCTATCCTTGACGCTTCCGGCGGCGATGGCTTCTCGTCTTGAGGCGGAAGCATCGGGGTGTGGGGTCTCGAAGTCGGCGCTTGTTGAGGGGGTGCTGGCGGATCATCTGTCGGGGTTTGCGGCGTCGGTCCGGCGATCGGGCGGGGTCGTGCAAAAGGACAAATTGTCCGTTTCGGGGGAGAGCCGGGATGCTCGGACGGCGCGGTTACAGCGTGAGGGTCGGTAGGCTCAGGCGAGTCGGGATGCTTTGATCGGGGGCGGCAGTTGAGTTCGGTCCGGTCTTGGTCGGTTGTGACGGAGGTTGCGGAGGACGACCCGCGATCGGGTTCGGGTTCGCGGGGTGCCTGGGTTCCGGGCCGGGCGGCCCTCCGGAGGCGCAGCCCAGGCGGGAAAGAGGCGCGACCGCAGACAATGGAATCGAAACGGCGGAGAATTGCCGTTACCTGTTCGACCGGCGCTGGCCGTCGTTCTGCCGGACGTGCGGATCGCCAGCCTCGGGATCTTCGGAACCAGAGACCGCCCCGCCTATACGGGACACAATCCACGCACGGGCGAACCGGTGTCGATTGCGACGTCGACCCTTTCGGTGTTCAGGCCGCGCAGGACGTTCAGGGACGCCGTGAATGCGAGCGGCAGGTCGTGAACTCGGCCTGGCCGGTGGATGGCGACAGCCGGGAACACGGGCGGACCCGATGTTGAAACCGCGCGATTGCGGTGCGATGACGGCGGTCCGGTCCAGCGGTTTGAGTTGCCGGAAGAAATCAAGCGGCGCCAGCGGGTTGACGCGAGACCGGTGCTCCCGCTATGGGCGAGATGACGACACCCGCAGATACAGCACGCACGGGGTTCGGCCGGGATCCCGGGACATACGAAGCCAGCGAGGGACAGCAGGTTGAACTCACGCGCTTTCGGTGCGAATACCGGCGACGCCCGCCGCTTCTTCGGGCTGATCGGAGAATCGAGGCCCTGCCGAGGATTGCGACGGTCAGCCCGGCCGCGGACAAGGCGCCACGGCGGAACAGGCAGAAGCGCGACAGAGAGACTGTGAACAGTTGTATTTGGCATGAGCCGAGTCGACCTTGTGTCGGTTCCTGTGAGCACCGGATCGTTGTAGATCGGGATGGCCGACGCCTTGTACGCGGCAGACTTTGAATCCAACCAATTTCGACTCGATGGCGGACCAAGAATGCGCTGTCTTGTGACTAGCTAGGTAGCAGTATCCGATCCTGCGGCCGTATCGGCCTGTCTCTGGCTCGAAGTCGCACCGGACACCGCCAGCCGACATCATCAGCCTGAGCGCCGCTGTGGCGGTCGCCCCGCAGGGATACGAGCGATCCCGTGCGTTCCGACATGACTGGCCGGACTCCGGCGCGTCGATGCCCTGCAAGCGCACCGTGACGCCGTTGAGGGTGAGCGTGTCGCCGTCCTTTGCCCGCGTCGCGGGCCTAGCGCTCCGCTTCCCGTCCTTGGTCTTCCCGGCCGGCGCCGCCTTCCCGCAATCGCCCTGACCGCGCTTTGGGTGCCGGCCGCCGCTGTCCAGGCACGCCTTGACGGAATTGAACGGCGTGAAGCTCTTCGTCTTGCCGTAATACTGCCCGCCCGGGCAGTGGCAGATGCCCGACCTAGACTTCTTGACTGGGGCGCTTTCGGCTGCCGCCGGGGCGTCAAGGAGTAGGGCGATCGCCAGCATCGCGACCAGCCCGAAGGCTTGTCTTGTCATGAACGGCCTCCTCTCAGGCGTCCAACAGTGATTTAATGACTTTGGGGAGGAGCACCTCGATCGGGCACACGAGAATGGATAGTTTCTCAAGGGCATCCCGCTTCGCTTCCTCGTCCGACAAGAAAACATCCGGGCTCACAACGATGGATTCGGTGGACGTCATCGCAGAACCGACCGACGTCGTCCTGACGAGCACCCAGGCAGCGCCGAATCGCTTTTCGTCGCCCGGATAGATCCGCACATCGTTGACGATCTCGATGCGGTACGTCCAGTCGTCGATCATTGACTTGCGGAACCCCTCAGCTTCGAAACCCATGGTTTCGACGGTGCATCCCATTCCGTAAATCTCGCCTTGCATATCACGCCCCGAGAACGATTCCCCCCGACATCCCCGATGACCGTTGCTTCGACGAAAAACATTCTCGCCAATTTGGCCTCCAGTTCTTTATCCCGAAGTGTGCTTTGATATCCGACATGAGAAAACCAGTGGCGGATCGCGCCGTGCACTGCCGCTGCAAGTTCTTTGGGCGACGGGGCTGATGGGGGAGTGAGAATGGAAAAGAGCCAATTATTGCCTGTCAATTCGCCCAGGAAAAATTGGCGGACGGTATTGCAGATTTTGTGATCCGATGGTTTCGGTGGCTGCAATTCTGCGAAGGGAAAAAAATGTGTTCTCGTTTGGATCAAGATTTCATTGTTTTCCCAATTCAACTTTGTCGACCCAGAAAAATACACTTTCTTTCCAGGAAATTTGATGCCAAGGCGTCCGGTCAAACGCTGAGAACGATACTCCCCTAGACTGTCGGCAGCACGGTCTACTCCCTTGTCCATCCGTTCCATGCCGCGGTCCCAAAGGGAAACGGGCTGATTCATGAGCCACCTTACGACGGGGTTGAACTCTGCCTGTGCGGGCCAAGCCAACACAATCGCAACCGCCACTGCGATTACGGGCATGCATCTACGAATTGTCATTGGGACTCCGCTCCCCCGTGTGCGGTCCGGCTGGCCAGCGTGGCGCCGGGCCGTTGCAACTGCCAGCGCGTAGAGCACGGGAGTCCCGCCTATTCACCGGGCTGGGTAGCTACTCCCTGCCGGGTCTAAGGGCTGTTGTATTCAGCGGGCGACCCGACAGAGCGGGACGCGCTAACAGTTGCAAGAAACAGCGTGCGGCGGTTGCCACGGGGAGTCAAGCGCGGTAGGGCGCTGACCTAGCCTTTTCGGACAGCTTGGCGGCTCGGGTAGGGTGTGATCCGGTTGTCTCCCAGGCCGCCAGGATCCCCATGGACCGATCTTCCTGCTGCTGTGCCTGTGAGGATGTGGGCAAGGCTCGGAGCAACTTGTCCATCACATCCACAGGCGTCTCGATCTGGTAGGCCTCAGCCGGGGTCCTTCCGTCCGGCATTGTGTGCAGCCTTTAGATGTCGCAAAAGACGACCCGATCGCGGATCGGGCGCCGGCCCGTGAAGCCGACCGCGCTTCCATGCAGGGAGATCGCCTCGTATTTGAGCGAGAGCCACAACGGCTCGATGAGGATGCTGGAGCCCATCGGCTGGCCCGCAAACACATTCGGCAAGAGCCGGAACGGGTCAACCGCGCCGACCGCCTCATCGACGCGATCGTTCGAATTTCTTTTTCCGATCTCAGGAAGTCTGAATCCTAAGTTACCCCACCCTGAAAGAACACCTGCAAGTCGAGCGAAAACTGGGCAAATCACCGTAGAACACAGTGCTGGAGGGCTCTCACACGCGCGAGGCTGCCGATACCGAAATGCGCCACGGCCCGGTTGAGGCCGGCAGCTTATGCGGCCTGACGGCAGACACCACCTAAGGCGTTGTCGTTTCCCTCTGGCAGGACCGCGCCTACGGGATCGCCGTGCCGTCGCCCGTGTCGCCGTCCAAGGTCGCTGGCCTCGAACGGACAGGAACCGCCAACCCCGGCGAACGCGCCCAGCCAAGCCGCAACAGCCCGGACCCGAAGCGCCCACCGCGCCCGTACACCAACTGCGACCGGCGCTTCCGGCCGACATACCGCCGGCGGATGCTTTGCGAACCCTGTTTCGGCAGCGCGGACGACGACAAATGACCGTCGGCAAATCCACCATGTGGCGGATTTGGGAGGGATGGCCGCGCCGGCCTGTCCGACCCCAGAGGCCCACTTCGAAAGGGGGCAATTTTCCACGCCGAACAACATCAAGGATCGACACCCGGCGCTGGCGACCGTCGTCGCGGCGCCTTACCCGTGCAGCGGCCCGGCGGCAGGCATCTCCGGGGCCGCGCGTCGCGCCCGCCCGATCGCGTTCCTACGGGCGGGCACCCTGCGTTCCGGGAGGACTTGTCCACAAGAATTTGGTCTCGCTTGACAAGCGGCGAGATTTTGCAACGCTTGAAACGCGCGATATATAGGGATTAGCAGCCCCTTGGCCCACTGACCCGGGCATTTGACCAGCAGCAAGATACCTGGCCCGGCGCGCGGCGCAAGAAAATTTCTCCTGTGCCACCGAATTGGCGATGTTGACATTCTTGGAATACGAAATATTATTGTCCTGCCTGTTATCGAGGGCAAAATGACAGAAAAAAAGGCCAAACCATTCGCAATGCCGCTCGACCTGCACCAACAAGCGGTGCGTTTGAGTGGGCCCGCCGTTGAGCGCTTCGGAAAACCCGCGAATTTTCGCGGCATCCATGGACCGGGGGTTGCGGTCCGCGTCGGCATCGGGCTGCTGGACGACGTTATCGGAGACCGGAAGGCCGTCATCGCTGCGGATGAACTTCGGCGTTACGAAGCCGCTGTCGAATTGGTCGGCCGGCTCGAGACCGAGGTCGCGATCCTGCTTGACATCCTTGAGCGCTTCGCGCGTGAGATAGCGGCGGAAGACCCTTCGGGCAGCGTCGATAATACCGGGAAGCTGATAACGGGCGGCGTATTTTTCGAGGCAGTAGCCGCCGAGCCGGAGGATGCGTCGGCTGTCCGCATGGCGGCGTATAGCACCTTGGCCGGCAAGATCCACGACCGGCTTGCTCCGGTTCCGGCTGACCTGGAGGCACCCGAGAAGCCGATTTATGGCGCGGATGGCTCTGCCACAGCGGACGGGAAGACCGCGCCATGATCGAACTCAAACGGCCGTCGCCGCTCCGAAAGTACCGCGACCTGCCGGACTGGCCGGCCCTGCTTTCGCTAGACTTGGCCGCGGCCTTCGTCAGCCTGTCGACCACAGCCTTCGAGGCGCGGGTTGGCACCGACTTTCCTGAACCTATCCGGCTGGGCAGCCGGAAGCTCTGGCACAAGGAAGTGTTGCAACGCGCCATCGACCGCCTGAACGACCACACCGACGCCGACGTCGGCCAGCCGGCCGAATCTATCGGGGACCTGATAGCGGCGCACCGGCAGCACAGAAAGAGGCCGTCGCCATGATCGTGAAGCTGAAACACGTCCAGCGTATTCGGTCGAAAGGCCGAGCCTACTGGTATCACCGGCTCACCAAGGAACGGCTGCCCGATAACGAGGAGGAGCGGATCGCCCGGGTTTTGCACGTCAACGCTACCTTAGACGGGTGGCGCCGCGACACGATCCCCGGCACGCTCTCCGACATCATCGCGCGCTATTCCGCCAGCCCGGACTTCAAGCGGCTCGCACCGTCGACTCGCCGGTCATATCAGGCCCAACTCGACTTGCTGGATGAAACGGCCGCCGATACGCCGATCGCGAATATCGACGCCCGCTGGCTCTACGAGGTCCGGGACGCGATGGCCGACACCCCCCGGTCCGCGGACATGATGCTGTCGGTCGCGTCGATCCTGCTCAACTTCGCCGTCGCGCGCGGCTATCGCCAGGACAACCCGGCGCGCCACGTCAAGAAGCTGCGCGCCAGCACGTCTTACGAGCCGTGGCCGGCGGTCGCCATCGAGCGGTTCCGGGCCGACGCCAACCCCCGCCTGGTCTGGGCGATGGAGATCGCGCTCTATACCGGCCAGCGCCAGAGCGACGTGCTGGCGATGCAGTGGAACCACATCGCCGACGGCATGATCGAGGTCGCGCAACAGAAGACCGGCGAGCGGTTACAGATCCCGATTCACCCGGACCTTGCCGTTGTCCTGGAATCGATCCCGCGCGTCGGTATGCGGATCGTTCATCGCCGGGACGGCCGGGCCTACACACCCAGCGGTTTCCGGGCGAATCTCCGCAAGGAAATGAAACGCCTCGGCTTGCAGGGGCTTCAATTCCACGGCCTGCGCCACACGGCCGGCCAACTACTTGCCGAGGCCGAATGCAGCGACCGCGAAATCATGGCCATTCTCGGTCACCGGACGGCTTCAATGGTGACTCGCTACACGCGCCGCGCCGACCAGAAGCGGCTCGCCAAATCGGCCATCGTCAAGCTCAAACCGGGAACCAAAGTGTAAAACCCGGTGACCAAACTGTAAAACTCGGCGCTCAACAGACCATGAAAACCGGCCAACCCATTGAAATCATTGGAGGGCGATCGGGGACTCGAACCCCGGACCCGCTGATTAAGAGTCAGCTGCTCTACCAACTGAGCTAATCGCCCCTCCGGCGGGCGCCGCGCGTGCCCCTTGCGGGCTTCGCCGGCGCCGGCATTCGGCACGCGCAGATATGGGCCAGCGGCCGCGGCCTGTAAAGGCGCTGCCGGCCGGCAATGCCGCCGCAGGCCCCGCGTCCCTCGATGCCCCGCTAATCCTCGGTCAGCGGCTCGTCGGCGGTGTCGCCGGCCTGGGCGACGCTCATCGCGAGGCCGAAGCCGAACATCAGGGTAAGCATCGAGGTGCCGCCGTAGGAGACCAGCGGCAGCGGCACGCCGACCACCGGCAGCAGGCCGAGCACCATCGCCAGGTTGATGAAGGCGTAAAGGAAGAAGGTGAAGCCGATCCCGGCGGCGACGAGGCGGCCGAACTGGGTCTTCGTGCGCATCGCCGAAGCCAGCAGGTGGAACAGGATCAGGCCGTAGATTGCCAGCAGGCCCAGCGCGCCGACCAGGCCGAATTCCTCGGCCAGCACCGCGAGGATGAAATCGGTATGCATCTCCGGGACGAAATTGAGATGGATCTGCGTGCCGTTCAGGAAGCCCTTGCCGAACACGCCGCCCGAGCCCAGCGCGATCTTGGCCTGGGTGATATGGAAGCCGGCGCCCAGCGGGTCCGACGACGGATCGAGGAAAGTCAGCAGCCGCTTCTTCTGGTAGGTCTGGAGGCCGTAGGTCCAGATCAGCGGCACGGCGGCCGCCACGGCGACTCCGACCAGGGCGAATTTCCACCAGCGGACGCCGGACAGGAAGAAGATGATGCCGGCGACGGCGATCAGGATGACCGTCGTGCCGAGATCGGGCTGCTTGAGGACGAGCGCGGCCGGGATCACGAGCAGCAGCAGGGGCGGCACCAGCGTGCGGATCCGGCGGACATGCTCGAAGCGGACGGCGTGGAAATAGCGGGCCAGCACGAGCACCAGGGCGATCTTCATGACCTCGGACGGCTGGAGCCGGAACGGGCCGAGGGCGATCCAGCGCTCGGCGCCGCCGCCCTCGACGCCGCCGAACTCGGCGGCGAGCAGCAGCAGGACCGACAGGCCCCACATCCAGTAGGCCAGGCGGTACCAGATCCGCGGCGGGATCATCGCGGTCACGATCATCACCAGCAGCGCCACGCCGAACCGCCCCATCTGGGCTGCGGCCCAGGGGAAGAACTCGCCGCCTGCCGCCGAATAGAGCAGGACGAAGCCGACCGCGGCGGCGAAACAGACCGACAGGGTGAGCCCCCAGTTGACCAGGCCCAGGCGGCGGAGGACCGAGGTCCGTTCCTCCGCAAGGTTCATCGTCCGCATCGGGGAACCTGTATCATCGGGTCCGGCGCCCCCGGAGGGTGTCCGGGCCGCGCCGCAGGAGGTCGATGTCCAGCCCGGCCCGTTCGGCGGTGCCGCTGTAGCGTTTCTGGGTCTTGAGCAGGATTTCCCTGGCGACCGGCGCTGCGACCCGGGACCCGCCGCCGCCATGCTCGACGATCACGCTGCAGGCGAACCGCGGCGTGTCCAGCGGCGCGTAGGCGACGAACAGCGCGTGATCGCGCCGGTGCCAGGGCAGGTCTTCGTTCTTGACGATGCCGCGGGCGCGCTCGGCCGCCGTGATGCGGCGCACCTGGGAAGTGCCGGTCTTGCCCGCCATTTCCATGCCCTTTTCGGCGATCCGGGTCCAGAAGGCCGTGCCGCCGGCCTCGTTGGTCACCGCCGTCATGGCGTCAGCGATCAGCTTCAGATTCGCTTCCCTGAAGCCCAGCGAGCGGAATTTGGCCGACGCCTGCCGATAGCCCGTTCGAAAGCCGGCCGGCTGTTCGGCGACCAGGCGGGGCGTCACGGCGAATCCGCCGTTGGCCAGCCGGGCGGTCATGACGGCGAGCTGGAGCGGCGTCGCCAGAACATAGCCCTGCCCGATGCCGGCGATCACGGTCTCGCCCCGGAACCAGGCCTTGTTGCGCTTGTCCCGGAAATAGCCGCGCTTCCACGCCTTGGTCGGCATGATGCCGAGCTTCTCGGCCGGCAGGTCGATCCCGGTCGGAACCCCGATCCCCAGCTTGCGCGCCGTTTCGGCGATCCGGTCGATGCCGAGGCGCAGCGCCAGCTCGTAAAAATAGACGTCGCAGGATTGCTTGATCGCGTCGCGCAGCGCGACGTGGCCGTGGCCGCCTTCTTTCCAGCAATGGAATTTCGCCCGTCCCAGCTGGAAGACGCCGGGGCAGATGAATCCGGAGTCCGCGTTGATCGCGCCGGATTCGAGGCCGGCCAGGGCCACCAGCATCTTGAAGGTCGATCCGGGCGCGTACTGGCCGGAAACCGACTTGTTGAGCAGCGGCCCGAGCCGGTTCGTCTGCAACGCCCGCCAGGTCTTCGGGCGCAGGCCGGGAATGAACAGGTTCGGGTCGTATCCCGGCGTCGACGCCATGACGAGGACATCGCCGGTATGAATGTCCATCACGACGACCGAGCCGGCACGGTGCGGCCGGATCGCTTCCAGCGCGGCCTGCTGCAGCTCCATGTCGATCGTCATGTGAATGTCGTCGCCGGGCCTGCCCTCCTTGCGGCCGAGTTCGCGCTGCACGCGGCCGGAGGCGTTGATCTCGACGCGCTGGGTGCCGCCGCGGCCGCGCAGCCGTCGGTCGTAGGTCTTTTCGAGACCCTGCTTGCCGATCCGGAATTCCGGAATTTTCAGCAGCCGGTCCGGGTCGTCCTTCTGCTCCCGTTCGGTGACCGGGCCGACATAGCCGACCAGATGGGAGACCAGTTCGCCGTAGGGATAGAGCCGCGTGTAGCCGCGCTCGGTCAGCACGCCGGGCAGGTCCGGCGCATTCACCTCCATTTGCGCCACTTCCTCCCAGGTCAGGTTGCCGGTGATCGTGACCGGCAGGAAGCGCCGCCGCCGGCGAACCTCGCGAAGCACCTTCTCGCGCTGTTCGCGGCTCAACTCGACGATGCCGGCCAGGCGGTCGAGCGCCCGCTGCACGTTGCCCGTCTTTTCCGCAACCATGACGACCCGGTAGTCTTCCTTGTCGACGGCGACCCGGCGGCCGTGCCGGTCGTAAATCTGTCCGCGGATCGGAAGCAGCAGGCGGGTGTTGATGCGGTTTTCTTCGGCGAGAGTCGTATACCGTTCGGAGTCGCTGACCTGAAGCTGATACATGCGGGCGATCAATCCGCCCAGGGCAAGCCCCTTGACCCCCATCAGCAGGATCAGCCGGCGCGTGAATTTCCGGTTCTGCTCGATATTTTCCGATATCGGCATGGTCTACACGTTCTGCCTAAACGTTCTGCATGCCGCTGCGCTGAACGACGAACAGCACGGCGGCGCCGACCGGCAAAAGGCCGAAGGTTGCAACATAACGGAAGGCGGCGGCTTCGGGGCTGAGAACCTGCCCGAGCAATATCGACATGGCCATCCATTCGACGGCCATCCAGACGATCGTCAGCAGGCCGAACACCAGCCAGAACACGGTAATCGACCGTCCGAAAACGAAGGCCCGCTGGCTCTGCACGAAACCGGCCGCCGTCAGCAGCATCAGGGCCGTCAGGCCGAGCGGCAATCCCCGCAGAAGATCCTCGAACAGGCCGATCAGGAAAACGCCGGCGAGCGGCAGGAGATCCGGCCGCCAGACCGACCAGCAATAGACCGCGATCAACGTGAAGGCGGGCGCAATCTGGCTATAGTCGGCGACCGGGACGGTAACCAGTCCGGCGAGCGATGCGACCGCGGCGGTCGCCATCGGAAACGACCGGCGCACGGCCCGGTCGATGGCGCGCTGAATCGGTTCGCTCATGGCGTATCCGTGCGCCGGCCCGCCTCCTGTTTCCTGAGGTCGTCCGGCGAATCCTGGACCAGCCCGGGTGTGCCATAGTCGACGATGCGCACGAAAGTCAGCCGGTTCCAGTTCACCAGCGGGCGGACCAGAATCGCATCGCGGCCGACGCTGTCGACCCGGCCGACCGGGAGACCGGGGGGCAACACGGCGCCATGGCCCGAAGTGACGATCAGCGCGCCGACCGAAATGCTGACATTGGGCGGGACGTAGTTCAACTGCATCCGCCGGCCGTTCGTGCCCGCGAGCAGCGCCCTGAGCCCGGATGCGGCCAGCTGGACCGGAATGCGGGAGTTCAGGTCGGTCACCAGCAGCACCCGTGAGGTATGGCGGCCGACTTCGACGATCCGGCCGATGAAGCCGTCGGCGTTGATCACCGCCATGCCGCGCCGCAGGCCGTCGGCCGCACCCGCGCCGACCAGCAGCGACCGCACATAGGGGCCGCCGGTGTCGGCGAAGACCGCCGCGGTCAGGTGGCGGCCCTTGATGCGGTTGCCGGCGTTGACGAGGGCGCGCAGCCGCCGGTTCTCCTCGTCGACCGCGGCCAGGTCATGAAGGGAGAGGCGGAGGCGTTCGATTTCCCGCTCGAGTTCCGCGTTGCGCTCGCGCACGGTCGCGTTGGATTCGAAGGCGTCGAACCAGTCGGCCGCGGCGTGGAACGGCGCCGAAACGGTCGCGACGAGGGGTGCGAAAAAGTCGGAGACGCCGGCCCGGAATTCGCGGATCGCCGGCGTTTCGAACCGGTCGATGGCGATCAGCGCTCCGGCGAGGAGAACCATGATTGCGACGGCGAAGCGGCGCATCCACACGCGCAGGTCGCCGAGCAGGCTGCCTTGACGGATGGGACGGCCGCGGCCTCTGGGCTTCTGTCTGCGCTTGCGGAACACGCGATCCTGCCCGCCCCGCTGCCGCTACGGCGATGTCGCGAGGACCGACTTGAGGCTGCGCAGGTCTTCGAGGCAGCGGCCCGTGCCCAGGGCGACGCAGGAAAGCGGATCGTCGGCGATGGAGACCGGCAGGCCGGTCGCCTGGCGCAGGACGATCTCCATATTGCCCAGCAGGGCGCCGCCGCCGGTCAGCATGATGCCCTTGTCGACGATATCGGCCGCCAGTTCCGGCGCCGTATGTTCGAGCGCCGTCTTGACGGCCTCGATAATCTGCCCGACCGGTTCGGACAGGGCCTCCGCGATCTGGGCTTCCGAGAGAATCAGTTCCTTGGGCACGCCGTTCATCAGGTCCCGGCCCTTGACCGACAGCATCTTGCCCTCGCCGTCTTTCGGAACGGTGGCCGAACCGATCTCCTTCTTGATCCGCTCGGCGCTGGATTCGCCGATCAGGACGTTATGGTTGCGGCGGATGTAGCCGATGACCGCTTCGTCCATCTTGTCGCCGCCGACCCGGACGGAGCGGGCATAGACGATGCCGCCCAGCGCGAGGACAGCCACCTCCGTCGTTCCGCCGCCGATGTCGACGACCATCGAACCGGTCGGCTCGGTCACCGGCAGGCCGGCGCCGATCGCGGCCGCCATCGGCTCTTCGACCAGATAGACCCGGCTGGCGCCGGCGCTGGTGCAGGACTGGTGGATCGCGCGCCGTTCCACGACCGTCGAGCCGGACGGGACGCAGACGATGATCTGCGGCGCCGCAAAGCTGCGCCGGTTGTGCACCTTGCGGATGAAGTGCTTGATCATTTCCTCGGCGACGTCGAAGTCGGCAATAACGCCGTCGCGCAACGGACGGATCGCCTGCAGGTTGCCGGGCGTGCGGCCCAGCATCAGCTTGGCTTCGTCCCCGACCGCGAGGACTTCCCGCCGGCCCTTGACTTCCCTGAGGACGACGACGGAGGGTTCGTTCAGGATGATGCCCCGGCCCTTGACATAGACCAGCGTGTTCGCCGTTCCCAGGTC
The DNA here is from genome assembly GCA_028819475.1 of Rhodospirillaceae bacterium. Lineage (NCBI taxonomy): Bacteria > Pseudomonadati > Pseudomonadota > Alphaproteobacteria > Rhodospirillales > Rhodospirillaceae > Rhodospirillaceae bacterium. Next base: position 30,927 of record JAPPLJ010000042.1, on the reverse strand, counting down.
GATGGCCATGTCGGCGGACATGAGGCCGAGCAATCCTGTCAGCATATTGGTCTTTCTCCTCCGGCACCTTGGCCACGGTCGCCGCCCGCCGGGTGCGGGCAGCCGGTTTTCCGGTCTGCCGCCCGCCGCCGGCGCTGCCGCGGCGGAACGGAAAACCGGCGAATGTCAGTCGTAACGGCCCCGATCAAGACAACCAGGATACAGTATAACAAGCCGTCGAAACAGGACCCGTTCTCCGAAACGCGGTTTCGCATCCCGATTCGCCGGTGCGCCTCGCGCCCGGCGGCGCACAGCTCCCGTTCTGCGCGCTATGCTGCCGGCGGGCAGCGGCCGTCCGATTCGGACAGCCGCCGGATTTTTACCTAAAATCCGTCAAATCCGCAAGGCGGGACTCAGGATTTCAGGCGTATCGGCGTGTCTTCCGGCGGACCCTGCCAGCTTCGGGCCAGTTCCGGGCTAGTTCTTGCTCTTGTCGACCAGCGCGCCTTCGGAAATCCACGGCATCATCGCCCGCAGTTTCCGGCCGACCTCCTCGATCGGGTGGGCGTCGTTGCGGCGCCGGGTCGCCTTGAAGCTCGTCTGGTTGACCCGGTTCTCCAGCATCCATTCCCGGGTGAAGCGGCCGCTCTGGATGTCTTCGAGCACGCGCTTCATCTCGGCCCGGGTCTCGTCGGTGATGATGCGCGGACCGCTGCGGTATTCGCCGTACTCTGCCGTATTGGATACGGAATAGTTCATGTTGGCGATGCCGCCCTCGTAGATCAGGTCGACGATCAGCTTGACCTCGTGGAGACACTCGAAATAGGCCATCTCGGGCGCATAGCCGGCCTCGACCAGCGTGTCGTAGCCGCCGCGGATCAGTTCGACCAGGCCGCCGCACAGCACGACCTGCTCGCCGAACAGGTCGGTCTCGCATTCTTCCTTGAACGTCGTCTCGATGATGCCCGCCTTGCCGCCGCCGATGGCCGAGGCATAGGACAGGGCGAGTTCGAGCGCGTTGCCCGAGGCGTTGCGCGCCACGGCGACCAGGGTCGGCACGCCGCCACCGCGCTGATATTCCGAGCGCACCGTGTGGCCCGGCCCCTTCGGCGCGATCATGAAGACGTCGAGGTCGGCGCGCGGCTCGATCAGGTTGAAATGGATATTGAGGCCGTGGGCGAAGGCGAGCGCGGCGCCGTCCTTCATGTTGCCGTGCAACTCGTCCGCGTAGATGTCGCCCTGGAGCTCGTCCGGGGTCAGCATCATGACGACGTCGGCCCAGCCGGCGCCTTCGGCCGGCGTATGGACTTTGAAGCCGGCCTCCTCGGCCTTCTGGCGGGTCGCCGAGCCCTCGCGCAGGGCGACGGCGATGCCGGAGACTCCGGACTCCCGCAGGTTGATGGCATGGGCATGGCCCTGCGAGCCGTAGCCGACGATCAGGACGTTCCTGCCCTTGATCAGGTTCACGTCGGCGTCGCGATCGTAATAGACGCGCATCGTCTATTCTCCCTTGGGTGTTCCCCGCTCATGTCCGGGGCGAAGGTCGGAATTCGGGTTCCGGCATCGTCCGCGGCGCTGGTCCCTCTGCGCCGGCCGCCGGTTCCGTGTTGCGGGCTTCTTCTATAAGGCGCCACGGCGCCGCGCAACGCGGCGTTCGGGCGCGACGTAGGCGCCGATCCGGTGCCGTCAGTTCACGCTTGATACGTAGTGCAGATCGCACTACATGAAACCATCTCGCAAGGAGGCGGGCATGTTGAATTTCAAGGCTGCATCGGGCGACCCGGCAAAGCGGACGAGGACAACCCAGATACGCCACGACGATCGGCTGGCGGAGCTGATCGAGCATGCCGCGCTCGCGCTGGCCGTGGACAAGTCTGCGTTCCTGCGGGCCGCGATCGAGCGCGAGGCCACGCGTGTGCTCGACCAACAGTCCCGGCACACCCTGACGCCCGAAGACGCCGGGATATTCGCTGCCGCCCTTGACGCTCCACCCGCTCCGACCCCGCGCGCGCTTGCGGCTGCCCGAAACTACAGGGCGCGCGTGGTTCATGCCGACTGAGCATCCGGCCTGCCGTATCGAGCGTTTCGACCCGGCGCGGCACGACCGCGCCGATTTCGACTGCGGCGTCGGCCGTCTGAACAACTTCCTCAAGCTGAGCGCCAGGAAACAGCAGAAGGACGACATGACCCGCGTCTATGTCGTCGTCGAGGAGGGCAGCCCGCGGATCCTGGGCTATCATGCCGTCAACCTCGGCATGATGAACGTGGACGAACTCAGGCGGCGGCCGCGGGGGGCGCCCGATCATGGGGAAATCCCGGTGCTATTCCTGGGTCAGGTCGCGGTCGACCGGGCGGCGCAGGGCAGGGGCCTCGGCGGCATCCTCATGCACCATGTTTTCGAAAAGGCATGCGTGATCGCCGACTTGGCCGGGTGCCATGCCATTCTTCTCGATGCGATTTCGGACGGCGGCGCGGCGGACCTTGCCCGCCGCAAGGCGTGGTACGAGAGCTTCGGTTTCGCGGCGTTCGCGAGCGACCCCGGGCGCATGTTTCTCACAATGAAGCAGGTGCGCGCGGCGGTTCGGGCAGGCTCCGGAGACGCGGAGGCGTAGGGAGCTGCCGCGCGATGGCGGGTCGATGGGGGAGGGCTCACCGTCCCCTTAAATGCCTTCCGTCCCCCGGCTGATCGCGACGGCGCCGGTGCGGGCGACCTCGACGAGGCCGAGGGGTTTCATCAGGTCGATGAAGCGGTCGACCTTGTCGGACTGGCCGTCGAGCCGGAAGATGAAGGATTCCAGCGTCGTATCGTCGACCTTGGCGCCGAAGATGTCGGCGATGCGCAGGGCCTCGACCCGCTTGTCGCCCTGGCCGGCGACCTTGACCAGCGCCAGCTCGGTCTCGACATGGGGCCCTTCCTCGGAGAGGTCGCGGACCGAATGCACCGGCACCAGCCGGTCGAGCTGGTTCTTGATCTGCTCGATGATCATCGGCGTGCCGATGGTCACGACGTTGATGCGCGACAGGCCGGCCTCGGCGTCGACCTCGGAGACGGTCAGGCTCTCGATATTATAGCCGCGGCCGGAAAACAGGCCGATGACCCGGGCGAGCACGCCGGGTTCGTTGTCCACCAGCACGGCGATGACGTGCCGTTCGGTCATGGCTTTTCCTGCCTCGGTCTTTCTGGGGATTCGTAGGGGGTCTTTTTCCGGGAGGCGGCGCCTAGACCAGCACCATGCCCTCTTCGGAAATCGGCTCGGCGGCCTGGTCGTCGGGGCCGAGCAGCATCTTGTGGTGCGCCGCGCCGGACGGGATCATCGGGAAGCAGTTCTCCGCCTTGTCGACCAGGATGTCGGCGATCACCGCCTTGTCGACCGCGATCATCTCCTCGATCACGCCGTCCACGTCCGCGGGCTTCTCGGCGCGCAGGCCGACGGCGCCGAAACTCTCCGCCAGCTTCACGAAATCGGGCAGCGAATCCATGTAGCTTTCCGAATAGCGCCCGCCGTGCAGCAACTCCTGCCACTGCCGGACCATGCCCATATACTCGTTGTTGAGGATGAATATCTTCACCGGCAGGCGGTACTGCGCGACCGTGCTCATCTCCTGGATGTTCATCAGGACGGAGGCTTCGCCGGCGACGTCGATCACCAGCGCATCGGGGTGCGCCACCTGCACGCCCATCGCCGCCGGCAGGCCGTAGCCCATGGTGCCCAGGCCGCCCGAGGTCATCCAGTGGTTCGGCTTCTCGAAGGGCAGGAACTGCGCCGCCCACATCTGGTGCTGGCCGACCTCGGTGGTGACGAACAGGTCGTCGCGGCCCTTCGTCAGCTCGCGCAGCCGCTCCAGCGCGTATTGCGGTTTGATCAGCGTGTCCGACGCCTGGTATTTCAGGCAGTCCCGGGCGCGCCACTCGTCGATCTGCGCCCACCAGGCGTCCAGCTTCTTGCGGTCGGCGCGGTACTGCCGGGCCTTCCAGACCTTGGTCAGGTCCTCCAGCACATGGGCGGCGTCGCCGACGATCGGAATATCGGCCCGGACATTCTTGTTGATCGAGGACGGATCGATGTCGACGTGGATCTTGGTCGAGTGGGGCGCGAATTCGTCGAGCTTGCCGGTCACCCGGTCGTCGAACCGCGCGCCGATATTGATCATGAGATCGCAGTGGTGCATGGCGAGATTGCTCTCGTAGGTGCCATGCATGCCGACCATGCCGAGGAACTGCCGGTTGGAGGCGGGCAGGGCGCCCAGGCCCATCAGCGTCAGCGTGCAGGGAAAGCCGGTCAGCTTGACCAGCTCGGTCAGCAGGTGCGCGGCCTTCGGCCCGGCGTTGATGACGCCGCCGCCGCAGTAGAACAGCGGGCGCTCGGCCTGCGCCATCGCCGCGGCGGCCTTCTCGATCTGGCCGATGTCGCCCTTCTTCCTCGGTCTGTAGGACCGGTGGCCGTTGACCGACGGCGGCGTATAGCTGCCCTTGCCCTGCAGGATGTCCTTGGGCAGGTCGACCACGACCGGGCCCGGCCGGCCGCTGCGCGCGACGTAGAAGGCCTCGTGGACGACCCGCGCCAGGTCGGCGATGTCCTTCACCAGATAGTTGTGCTTGGTGCACGGCCGGGTGATGCCGGTCGTATCGGCCTCCTGGAAGGCGTCGTTGCCGATCAAATGGGTCGGGACCTGGCCGGTCAGGCAGACCACGGGCACGGAATCCATCAGCGCGTCGGTCAGCCCGGTGACCGCATTGGTCGCGCCCGGGCCGGAGGTCACCAGCACGACGCCGACCTTGCCGCTCGAGCGCGCGTATCCCTCGGCGGCATGGACCGCGCCGCCCTCCTGGCGCACCAGGATGTGCCGGATCGAGTTCTGGACATGCAGGGCGTCGTAGATCGGCAGCACGGCGCCGCCGGGATAACCGAATACCGTATCGACGCCCTGGTCCGCCAGGGCGCGCAGGACGATTTCCGAACCTGTCATCTCTTGCGACATCGATCCGTCTCCCGGGATCCGTCTCCCCGAATGCGCCGCCCGGACTCGTCTTGGGGCCGGGCGTTTCCGGTCGGGCGTTTCCGGCCACCGGCCAGGCCGTCGGACAACATAGTCCGTCCCGAAGCGAAAAAAATCGCCGCTCGCGGCGGCGGCGCTTCCGGCAAAGGCCCTGCAAACCCGCCCGGCGGCGGCAAAAGCGGTTAATCCAGACTTCGGAAATACGGGCCGCGATTCACCCCGTCAACCGGAATTGACGAATTTTATTAAACATTTCGTCGCGCATCCTTTCCGAAAGTTGCGCAAAAACGGCATCTGGCGAACGATATTGACGCCGGAACCAGGTGAACTGCCGCTTGGCATACTGCCGCGAGGCGGCCTGGCCCTGCGCGATCATCGTGGCGCGGTCGGTCTCTCCGTTGAGGTGGGCCCGGATCTGCGGCACGCCGACCGCCTTCATCGCCGGCAGCGACGGATCGAGGCGCAGCGCGTCGAGGCGCCGGACCTCGTCGATCGCGCCGGCCTCCACCATGCGGGCGAAGCGGGCGTCGATGCGCCGGTACAGTTCTTCGCGCGGCGGCATGACGGCGATCCTGAAGGCGCGGAGCGGGGCCGCGCCGTTCCGGTCCGCCGGCCAGGCGGACAGCGGCCGGCCGCTATGCTCGAAGACCGACAGGGCGCGCACCAGGCGCTGGCGGTCGATCGCGGCCAGCCGGCCGGCGGTCGCCGGATCGACGGCGCGCAGCCGCGCGCGTCCCGCATTGAGGCCGGCCTCGTCCAGCCAGGCGGCAACGGCCTGCACCGCCGCTTCCGGAACGTCGGGAACCTCGGCGATGCCGTCCAGCAGCGCCTTGAGATACAGGCCGGTGCCGCCGACCACGACCGGCAGCCGTCCGGCCTCCACCGCGGCGGCGATCTCGTCCAGCGCCAGGCGCCGCCAGCGCCCGGCCGAGCAGCGCTCCCGCGCCGGGAGGACGCCGTACAGCCGGTGCGGCGCCGTCGACAGCGCCGCGTCATCGGGCCGCGCGGTGACGATTTTCAGTTCCTGATACACCTGCATGCTGTCGGCATTGATCACCGCGCCGCCGAATTCCCGCGCGATCTGCAACGCGATTTCGGACTTGCCGCCGGCGGTCGGACCGCCGATGACGACGATGTTTTCTCGTCGGCCCGGGTTTTTCCGTCGGCCCGGATCGCCCGCCGCCCGGTTCGCCGGTGCGCTCAAACCCGTTCGCTCCCCGAATACGCCGACCGGACACCCTTCATCGGCGCAACCGATTTCGCCCGCAATGAGCCACTTCGTGACGCTGATTGCCAATCCGGCCCTGCCGCGCCTGTCCGACGGAACGGTCACGTCGGCGCGCTGGGCGCTGGAAGACGCCGGCGCCGAAGGCGGCGAGCCGGACTGGCTGTCGCCCCAGGTCGCCTGCGATATCCCGTTTGCCGGCGGCGATCCCGGCGCGGCGCAGGAAGCGGTCAGGCTCTCGGTCGGCCGTTTGCCGGTCGATGTGGTCGTCACCGGCGCAGACAACCGCCGCAAGCGGCTGCTGGTCGCCGACATGGAGTCGACGGTCATCCGCAACGAGATGGTCGACGACCTCGCCGATCTCCTGGGCGTGGGCGACACTGTCCGGCGGATCACGCAGCAGGCGATGAACGGCGAAATCCCGTTCCGCGAGGCGCTTGCCGTGCGCGTCGAACTGCTCGGCGGCCTCGAAAAGGAATTCCTGCAGGCCTTCTGCTACCGCATCGAATTCACGCCCGGCGCGCGAGCCCTCGTGCGCGCCATGCGCAAGGAAGGCGCCTTGGCCGCCCTGGTCTCCGGCGGATTCCGGATCTATTCGGAATTCGTCCGCCGCGAATGCGGTTTCGACATCGACGTCGCCAACGACGTCGTGGTGGACGGCGGCGTGCTGACCGGACAGCTGGTCCATCCCGTGCTCGGCGCCCAGGGCAAGCTGGAGGCCATGGACGCGTTTCTCGCCGACCGCGGCCTGTCCCGGCAGGACGCCCTGGCGGTCGGCGACGGCGCCAACGATATCCCGATGTTGCAGGCGGCGGGCGCCGGAGTCGCGTTCCGGGCCAAGCCCGCCGCCGCGGCGGCGGCGCAGCACCGCATCGAGCACGGCGATCTGACCGCGCTTCTGTATCTTCAGGGCTATCGGCACGATGAAATCGCCGCCGCCGCGTCCGGGGACTGAGTTCCCGGGGGCGCCGGCCCCTTCCGCCACAGCCCTTTCCGCCACAGCCCTTATTGCAGCTTGAACCGGAGCACGACGAAGCGCCGGTCGTCGCCGCGTTCGATCAGCAGCAGGGCGGAGGTCTTGCGCGCGCTTTTCGACTCGTCGACCAGTTTCCTGACGGCCTCGGGCGTTGCGACGGCGGTATGCTCCATCTCGACGATGACGTCGCCCGGCTTGACACCCTTGCGATCCGCGTCGCCGTCCGGCTCGACGCCCAGGACGACGACGCCCGCCCTCGTCTCGATCCCGTAACGGTCCGCAAGTTCGGGGGTGATCTTGCCGAGCCGCAGGCCGAGTTCGGGAAACAGGTCGGGCCGGATCCCTTCGGTGTCGAGCTTCTCGGCGGCGCCGGTCTGCACAGCCTTTTCCAGTTCGCCCAGGGTGACGGTGAGCGTGACGGTCCGTCCGCGCCGCAGCACGGAGATACGCACGCTCTTGCCGACCGGCGCGGCCGCCACGATCTGCGACAGGCGCGCGGCGTTGGGCACCGTCTTGCCGTCGAACTCCAGGATCACGTCGCCGGAGACGAGGCCGCCTTCGGCCGCCGGGCTGCCGCTCACGACGTTGGCCACCAGGGCCCCGGTCGGCGTCTCCATGCCCAGCGTCCGGGCCAGCTCGCCGTCGACCGACTGGATCTGCACGCCCAGCCAGCCGCGCCGCGTCCGGCCGTAGAGCTTCAGCTGCTGGATGATCGGCGCCGCAAGGTTCGAGGGTACGGCGAACGCGATGCCGGCATTGCCCTGGCCGCGCGAAAAGATTGCGGTGTTGACGCCGATGACGTCGCCGGCGCGGTTGAACAGGGGGCCGCCGCTGTTGCCCCGGTTTATGGCCGCATCGGTCTGCAGGAAATCGACGAAGGAACTGCCCAGGAAACCGCCGAAATTCTGCAGATGCCGGCCGCGCGCCGAAAGGATGCCGGTGGTGACGGTCTGGCTGAGGCCGAACGGGTTGCCGATGGCGACGACCGCCTGGCCGATCCGCATCGTGTCGGAATTGCCCCATTTCACGAAGGGCAGGGGGGCCTTGGGCTTGACCTTGAGCACCGCCAGGTCGGCCCTGGGGTCGCGGCCGACGACCCGCGCCTCGAGCTGCCGGCCGCCGTCCAGCACCACATGGACGACCGTCGCCCGGCTGATGACATGGTTGTTCGTGACGACGAAGCCGTCGGCGCTGACGATGAAGCCGCTGCCGACGTTCGAGCCGCGCTGCCGGTTGCGGCGCTTGTTGAAATACTCCCGGAAATACTCTTCGAAGGGCGAGCCCTCCGGCGCCGGGCGCCCGGCCGCCGGCTTGCCGCCCTGGGTCGTCGTGATGCTGACCACGGAGGGCAGCAGCCGGGCGACAAGGTCGGGCAGGGAAACGCCCCGGGCATCGGCGGCTTGCGGGGCCGAGGCGCGGGTCTTGCCGGTCTCCGCCTTCGCGGCGCTCGCGCCCAGCACATGGCCGGCGGCGGCAAGGCATGCCAGAGCGGCCAGGGTGGTCGGTACGATCCGGGCGTGGTGCGGCGATCTCGGTTTCTTCATCCGGTGCATCCGTCCTGCGAGGCCGTGGCGGTTCCGGAACCGGCGCCGTCCGGGAAGATTCCGTGCACCGCTTCCAGCCGCTTGCCGATACCGACTATACCCGAATTCGGGCAAAATTCTGCCGCCAATCGTCCAAAACGTCACGCAGGTTCGTTTGTCGGTAACGGGTCAGTTTGAAATTGTCCGTCGCGCCGGAACGCCCGACGTTCCTCCGACGGCGGAGGGAAGTCGGTAATAACTGCAAACGCCGCCGGTTCGTCGATGCCCGGAAACCTGATTTTGCCGCCCCGGACTTGATCCGGGGCCCAGAGCTTGCCCTGAGCGAAGTCGAAGGGGCCGACCCGAACGGTCTCAGCCGGTGGCTCCTGGGCCCCGGATCTCCGCTGCGCTTCGTCCGGGGCGGCAAGGGAGGGACGGGCAACGATATCGGCCATCGGAACGGCCGAGGACCGCGGACGCATGGTTACAGATATAATCCCCAAAATCTCTCGCCTGCTGAGCCTCGTTCAAAGCACTGTTCCGGAAAGATTTCTCCACTCCGCGGCTGCGCCGCTCCGGTCGAAATGACGGAGAGGGGGCGGCTGCGCCGCTCCGGTCGAAATGACGGATAATGGGATCGGCGCTGCCCGGTGCCCCTACCAGCGGAAGGCGGCGGCGGCCCAGGTCGGCCGTTGCCGGTATCGGGCGTAAAGCGGCGGCAACGCGGCGGGCGGCGGGTCGCCCAAGGGCGCGATGCCCAGTTCCTCGGCCAGCAGGCCGCCGGTGATGAACAGCGAATCGATGCCCGCCCCGTTGGCGCCGGCGATATCCGTGCGCAGGGAATCGCCGACCGCCAGGATGCGCGCGGGCGGGATGCCGGGAAACCGCGCGAAGCTCAGCGTGTAGATCGGCCGGTGCGGTTTGCCGTGATAGCCGACGTCGCCGCCGAGCGCGGCGTAGCGCGCAGCGATGGCGCCGGCGCAGATCTCCCGCACCGGCCCGCGCAGCACTTCCAGGTCGGGGTTCACGCACAGCATCGGCAGGTTTCTTGCCCGCGCCTCGGCGAGCAGGGCCGCATAGTCCGCGACCGTATCGGTGCGCAGGAACGCGCCGACGCACAGCAGGAAGGTCGCCCGTTCGAGCGAGCCGGCCTCTTCGACCGCCTGGTCCTGGAGGACGGATTCGTCGCCGGCCTCGCCGATCAGGAAGGCGCGGTCGCCGAGTGCGGCATGCCAGGGGTCGGCGCGCGCGCGCAGGGCCAGCCAGCCGGCCTCGCCGGACGACAGGACGGGGCCGTAACAGTCCCGCGGAATGCCCACGGCATCCATCCGGCCGACGACCGCGGCCGAGCGGCGGGGCGCGTTGGACAGGATCAGGACGGACTTGCCGCGCTGCGCCAGGGCGCGCAGGCAGTCGACGGCGCCGGGCAGGGGCTCGACGCCGTTGTGGATCGTGCCCCAGAGATCGAGGATGAAACCGTCATACCGGCCGGCGACCGCGGACAGGCCGGCGATCACATGGTTCGGTTCCGTCATGGGCCTCCCGCTGCGCCGCTGCCGCGCGATCTCCCCGATTGGCTCCGCGAATGGCTCCCCGAATCGCGGGATCCCGAATCGTGGGATCGCGGAACCGCCATAGCATCCGGCGCTCCGGCGCACCGTCCGACAGTCCGCCGCATGGATCCGGGTTCGGGGCTCCGGGCGTCCCGAAAATCCGCAGCTTTCGCGGCTTGCCGGCTTTCGGCGCCGCCCGTATAGTCGCCGCCGCTTCACCCATATTTCGTCCATTTTCCGACGGTGGCGCAATGAGCCGAACACGGCCGGCCGTTCCCGGATCGTATCGTCCCAGCCGGGACGAGCCGTTCATGAATCCGGTGATGACCGCCTATTTCCGGCAGAAACTGGAGCGCTGGCGCGACCGGCTCCTCGGCGATGCGGAGGAGACGATTCACACCATGCAGGCGGAGAGCCTGAACGAGGCCGACATGGCCGACCGGGCGACCCTGGAATCGGACCGCAGCCGCGAGCTGCGCGCCCGCGACCGGCAGCGCAAGCTGATCGCCAAGATCGACGCCGCCATGCAGCGGATCGAGGAAGGCACTTACGGCTATTGCGAGGAGACCGCCGAGCCGATCGGCGTCGACCGCCTCGACGCCCGTCCGATCGCCACGCTGAGCATCGAAGCCCAGGAACGCCACGAACGCAGGGAGCGGACGCAAAGGGCGGATTGAAGGGGTGGGGGCGGGCGGTGCCGGAATCTCCTTTTGAAGAATAGGGTGAAGCGGAGGCTCACGGTGCGCCTCTAGCTGGCCTGCGCGTCCACAAGCTGTGTACCTATGCCCGTCACGCCGAAAGACAGCACAGCGGGTCGCCGCTCCGCCGTAGCGGTTCGATACGGTCACAGTCCGGCCGGCCGGCGTTGCCGCACAGAACGCAGTGCCAACTGTCGTACTCGAAGACGGTGTAGCGGGCTGTTGCCTAATGGCGCGCATTCACGTGGGTGTGGTGGTGACTCATATCCTTCTCCTGCGACACCGGTGTCCAAGTTTCCGGCCGGGCAGGATGATTTAGGGTAGAAAACTTTCTTACGAGCAGGGGAACGATGTTGAAGTCAGATTTTTCAAAGTATAGAGGTGCACTGAGACCTCCTCAGATCGCTAGCGGGATAAATGCGGCGCGGCGCAATGCGCGTCGATTGGCAGATGACGCCAAGCTCTTGTTAGAGGCGGACCGTTATCCAACTGCCGCCGCAATGGCAGTGCTTTCTATCGAAGAGAGTGGGAAAATAACCATCCTTCGCCAGTTTGCGTCCATCCCGGACACCGAGCGAAAGCGCCTTTGGCGAGAGTACCAAAGTCATCAAAAGAAGAATGTGATGTGGATATTGCCCGATCTGGTCGCCTCTGGTGCACGCGATCTGGACTCGCTCGCACCGGCAGCGGACACATCAGGAGAACACACAGCTCTGCTCGACCAAATCAAACAGATTAGCCTTTACACCGACTGCTTGGGCAATGCTCACTGGACGGAGCCTGAGAAGGTTATTGACCGCGAAGTAGCGAATCGCTTGGTCAGTACTGCCGACCTCTTGGCGCGAAGTTCCTTTACAACTGAAACGGAAATAGAACTTTGGAAAAAGCACATGGCACCCGTTTACGGAGCGCCGATGGATGTGCAGAAAGCCGCGCTCGTAAATTGGTTCTCCGCGATGAAGGAGAATGGATTGCGGGACAAAGATGACACCCCGCCCACTATAGAGGAATTCCTTTTTGGTGAGGCCGCACCGACGGCAGACGAATAGTCAAATTTTCTGTAAAGTCTTGCCCGATACTCATAGACATTTTGGCTACGCGCCCAAGCCGTTATAGCGCCAGCGCCGTAGCGGCTTATCCGGCCAGCGCGAAGCGGACCCAGTGGTATGCCCGGAGCGGGCTTCGATAGCCGGCGTTAACGGCTAGAATATCCGTCGCGGCTACATCATCCTTGGCGCGGGCCCGCCAACCGGCTCTGCGAAACCGTCGGGCCGGATAAGTGAGCGAGTAGGGTTTTCATGCTTTATTGAAACCTAATCCGCTTCCACTTGAACGACGGTTTCCGCCGTTTTTCCCAGAATTCCAACCAAATTGTGCCGTCCGGCTCGGTGCCAAAAGACAGTATGACAGCTTTCGGTCTCTGGTCTTCTCCCAACGTGGCAAAGCCAATACCGAGACACCAGATGAAATTCCGGTTTGGCACATGGTCTCGAACCAAAGGCTCACGTGTGGGGCTAACGTCAACAGGAGACAACTCGACAACGCGCTTTTGCAACTCTGCACAGCGCAGTTCTGACCGGCGATCCGCAGCTAAAGCTGATCCAGAGAGCACTGACAATCCCAACACGACTGTAGATGTTAACTTCCTCACCAATCTTTCCCTTCTATGGAGACCGTTACTCCCCACATCGATCCGTTCCCCTGCAGGGCAGGCCGGCGGTGCCATCACGGGGCCAGCCATCAACCGTGTAAAGTCTTGTGTACCTTCCTACGTTGTCTGTCCGTGAAAGCTGGTGTTTCACTCACACTTTCCCACGAAAGCATGTGTCACCTTGATCAGTCCGGACTTTTGGGAGACGAGCGAGAGGCTCTTCTTCTCCGTGTCAAGCGCATATAGCTCCGTCACCGGTCCCCATAGGATCAGGATGTGGCGGATTGAACCCTGTCTGGCGACCTCGTACACTTGAGCGCCGTAGTCGCTGGTGCTTCTCGTCCAATCTTGCCCTCTGAGCGTGCTCTTCAGGACTACCTCTTTGACCTTGTCGGTTCCCAAGAAGATCGTTGTGGTCTTCAGTGATCCTCGTTCCCATCCGGGAGAATTGCCAGCAAGCTCATTTCGAAAGAAGTAACTGTATCCTTTCATGAAGCCACACGAAGCGATTACCGCTGCATTTGCTGACATGCCGCCTCCGCCGATTGCGGCTGCCAAATACAAAATCCCTGCGAAGAAAAATCTCATTGGACCGCCTCCCTTGTTCGGGTTAGCCCGTGCCAGAGCAGCCATCGCGCCGCACCCGACTGCACCTTTGCCAAGGCGGCCGGGTCTTTACGGGTTTCTGTGCGATCGCACAGTAATTCGGGAAAGTCGGGAGCCGCGGATTTCCGCTAACCCCTTGAAAAACTTGGTGGGCGCGGCTGGGTTCGAACCAGCGACCCCTGCCGTGTGAAGACAGTGCTCTCCCGCTGAGCTACGCGCCCTGATTTGCCGGCCCGCCGCGCCGCCTGCGCGGGGGCCGGGTTCCGCCGGCAAACGCCCGCGGCCCGGCGCCGCCCGCCAGTGTCGTCCGCCCCAGTGTCGTCCGCCAGCGTCGCGTGCCGGAGGCGCTATGTATGGAGTGCGCCGTGCGGCTGTCAAGACGGCGGCGTCCGGCAGCCGGCCGGTCCGCCGGGCAGCCGGCCCAAGGCATTGAAATTCCGAGGGAAATCGCGGGGAAAATCGCGGGAAAACCTGCAATATAATAATTTTTTCCGAAAATACGATTTTTCTCTTGACAGGCACGATCACATTTCCTATATGGCGCGCACCGACACCTGAGGTGTGTGCCTGCCGCAGTCTGCGGGCGCCCTCCGGATATTCCGAATGTCGATTCCTCCGCGGTCCCGAATCCGGTGGCCCGAGGCAGCGACTGCCTTAGTCCGGCCGGTCGGGTCTATCGACCCGGCAGTCGCCTTCCGTTCGGGATGTCAACTTCGCAATCTGCGGGGCCGGGGCGAGTGGCGCAAAAAAAAACGCGGAAGACAGACCGGTCCGTATAGCGGTCCGGCCTGCGGCAAGCGGCGCGGTGTGCGGCCGAAAGCGCGGTTTTCCGCCATTTCGGCCGGCGCAGCGCGACCGCATAGCGAACAAATGCGATGGAATAAAGTCCTTCCCGAGTCGCATTTGCGCAACAAAGAAGGGCCGCGGGGCGGACTCCGTCCGCTCCGCGAACCCTTCGGCCATCCTCCGGGGCAAACCGGGGGCAACCCGGGGCAGGCCGCTCTGCGGCCCGCTCCGGCAACGGCGCCTGGAAGCGAAGGGCCCGGCGGTTTCCCGCCGGGCTCCTTCAGCGCCGGATCAGTTGGCCACCCGGGCTTCCGGCTGTCCGCCGCGGCCCCGGCGGCCGAGCCCGATGCGCTTGGCGAATTCCGAACGGCGCTTGGCGTAGTTCGGCGCGACCATCGGATAATCCGCCGGCAGCCCCCATTTCTGGCGGTAGTCGTCCGGCGACATGTCGTAGGTCGTCCGCAGATAGCGCTTGAGCATTTTCAGTTTCTTGCCGTCTTCCAGGCAGACCAGATATTCCGGCGTCAGCGACCGGCGCACCGGCACCGCCGGCTTGGGCGCCGATTCGGCCGCCTGCGCTTCGCCCAAGGCATTGAGCGAACCGTGGACTGTCCTGATCAGATCCGGAAGCTGGTTCGTCGCGGTCGTGTTGTTGCCAACATAGGCCGAGACGACATCAGTGGTCATCCGGAGCATCTCCTCACGGGAGATACGCTCCGTGTGCTCGTTACTCATACCCCGCGTCCTTTTGTTTTGCGCCTTGTTTGGCGCTTTGCTAGGCCGGCAGGCTCACCGTTTTTCCGGTGTTGACCTGCCGGCACGCACTTCACTCTATCGCACAGTATTGGCCGCAAGTCAATTCAACCGGTTTCGGTTTCTTTCAGACGAATCAAATCGTTACTCGATTATCTTAAAGCGATACTCATGTAGACCGGCTTTCCGGCGCCTGCCGGACGTCTCTATTTGGCGCCGTCTTGCCGGGGCCCCGGCCATCTCTCCGGCAGCATTGAAAGAGACAGTGCGATCCCCGAAAAGCGGCTGCCGGCCGGCGCGGAATTGCCTTCGGCCGGCGAACGGGATATACGAGATCGTGTCGTTGCACCGGCGCAATGCGCGATATCTGGTGGTTCGGGCGGAAATCGGTGGCGCCGGCTATCGAGGGAACCGCGATTGACTGCGAAAACCGTAGCCGTTGCGTCGGATCATGCCGGCTTCGCGCTCAAATCCGCCCTGGCCGACGACCTGAAGGCGCTGGGGCATCGGGTTCTGGATCTGGGGCCGGCCTCCGCCGAGCCGGTCGACTATCCGGATTTCGGCCATGCGCTGGCCCGGTCGGTCGCATCGGGCGACGCGGAGATGGGCGTGGCCGTCTGCGGCTCCGGAATCGGCATCAGCATTGCGCTCAACCGCCACCGGGGCGTGCGCGCCGCGCTGTGTCACGATAGCCTCTCGGCGCGCCTGTCGCGGCAGCATAACAATGCCAACGTGCTGGCGCTGGGCGGGCGGCTGATCGGTGTGGAGACGGCCCGCGATGCGCTGCGCATTTTCCTCGAAACGCCCTTCGACGGCGGGCGGCATGCGGCGCGGGTCGACAAGATCGACAGCGCCGCGGGTTGACCGGCCGTCCGCCGCCCAACGGAAGTTCTCGCGATGACACGCCCCGGCTCCGCAACGATCCTGCCCTTCGACGACGGCCTCTTCGCCGCCTCGCTGCACCAGTCCGATCCCGAGCTGTATGACAGCATCCGGGCCGAGCTGCGCCGGCAGCAGGACCAGATCGAGTTGATCGCGTCCGAGAACATCGTCTCCCGCGCCGTGCTGGAGGCCCAGGGCTCGGTGCTCACCAACAAATATGCCGAAGGTTATCCGGCGCGCCGCTACTATGCCGGCTGCGACCATGTCGATGTCGCCGAGAGCCTGGCGATCGAGCGGGCCAAACGGCTGTTCGGCTGCGCCTTCGCCAATGTCCAGCCCCATTCCGGCGCCCAGGCCAACACGGCGGTGATGATGGCGCTGCTCAAGCCGGGCGACACGATCCTCGGCCTGTCGCTGGCGGCCGGCGGCCATCTCACCCATGGCGCGGCGCCGGCGCTTTCGGGCAAATGGTTCAACGCGGTCCAGTATGGCGTGCGCGAGGATACCCACCTGATCGACTACGACCGGGTCGCGGCGCTGGCGGAGGAACACCGGCCGAAGCTCATCATCGCAGGCGGCTCGGCCTATCCGCGCTTCATCGATTTCGGCCGCTTCCGGGAGATTGCCGACAGCGTCGGCGCGACGCTGATGGTGGACATGGCGCATTTCGCCGGACTGGTGGCCGCCGGCGTGCATCCGAGCCCGGTGCCGGTCGCCGACATCACGACGACGACGACCCACAAGACCCTGCGCGGCGCCCGCGGCGGCATGATCCTGACGAACGACGAAGCGCTCGCGAAGAAGATCAACTCGGCGGTGTTTCCCGGCTCCCAGGGCGGGCCGCTGATGCACCAGATCGCCGGCAAGGCGGCCGCCTTCAAGGAAGCGCTGACCCCGGAATTCCGGACCTACTGCGAGGCCATCGTCGCGAATGCCAAGGCGCTGTCGGCCCGTTTGGTCGAGCGCGGTTTCGCCATGGTGGCCGGCGGCACCGACACCCACCTGATGCTGGTCGATCTGCGGCCCAAGGGGGTGACCGGCAACATCGCCGACGAGAGCCTGGAGCGGGCCGGGATCACCTGCAACAAGAACGCCATCCCGTTCGATCCCGAGAAGCCGACCGTTACGTCCGGCATTCGTCTCGGCTCCCCGGCCGCGACGACCCGCGGTTTCGGCGTTGCGGAATTCGAACAGGTCGGCGACCTGATCGCCGATGTCCTCGAAGGGCTGGCGGCCAACCCGGAAGACAATGCGGCGGCCGAAGCGGCGGCCCGGGAAAAGGTCCTCGCGCTGTGCCGGCGCTTTCCGGTCTATCCGGGGATGTAGGTGCCCGGCGCGGCAGCAGTCCTGCCGGCGGCGCGGCGTTTGACGTCGAGGACGGCGGGGGTCTAGCGGGGGTCGAGCCGGGAGTCGAGCCGGGAGTCGAGAAGGAGAGGGGCCATGCGCTGTCCGTTCTGCGGGGGTGACGACACCCAGGTCAAGGATTCGCGGCCGACCGAGGACGGCTCGTCGATCCGGCGCCGCCGGTTCTGCGCGTCCTGCGGCTCGCGGTTCACGACGTTCGAGCGGGTGCAGCTCCGCGACCTTATGGTGGTCAAGAAGAACGGCCAGCGCGTGCCGTTCGATCGCGACAAGCTGTTCCGCTCGCTCTCCATCGCCCTGCGCAAGCGGCCGATTGCCGAGGACCGGATCGATCGTATCGTCAGTTCGATCACGCGCCGGCTGGAGAGTTCCGGCGAATCGGACATTCCCGCCCAGCATATCGGCGAACTCGTGATGGAGGCGCTCGCCGGCCTCGACCAGGTTGCCTATGTCCGCTTCGCCTCGGTGTACAAGAACTTCCGAGAAGCCAAGGATTTCGAGCAGTTCCTCGGCAGCCTGGGCGAGCGGGAAGAGGAAACGGCGGGCGAAGATTGACCGACGGCGCTGCCGACCGCCGCTGGATGACGGCGGCATTGGACATCGGCCGGCGCGGCCTCGGAACGACGGCGCCCAATCCGTCGGTCGGCTGCGTTCTGGTCAGGGAGGGCCGCGTCGTCGGCCGCGGCTGGACCCAGCCGGGCGGACGGCCCCACGCGGAAGCCGAAGCGCTGGGCCGTGCCGGCGCCGAAGCCCGGGGCGCAACCGCCTACGTCACGCTGGAGCCCTGCGCCCACCACGGCCGCACGCCGCCCTGCGCCGAGGCGCTGATCGGGGCCGGCGTCGCCCGTGTCGTGACCGCACTGGAGGATCCCGACAGCCGCGTCGCCGGTTCGGGTCTGGCGCGGCTCGCGGCCGCCGGAATTGCTGTCGAATCGGGCGTTTGCGCGGATATTGCCGCCTGCGATCTCGGCGGCTATCTGATGCGCCAGCGCGCCGGGCGCCCGCGTTTCTCCCTCAAGCTGGCGACCAGCCTGGACGGGCGGATCGCCACCGCCGGCGGCGACAGCCGGTGGATCACCGGTACGCTCGCCCGGGCGCGCGGACACGCGCTGCGCGCATCGCACGACGCCGTCCTGATCGGCATCGGGACCGCGCTGGCGGACGATCCGATGCTGACCTGCCGCCTGCCGGGAGTCCGCCGGCAAACCCTTCGCATCGTCCTCGATTCGCAGGCCCGGCTGCCGGCTGACAGCCGCCTGGCGCAGACCGCCGCCGAACATCCCGTCTGGCAATTTACCACCGCCGGCGAAGCGGCCGGCGATACGACTGGCGAAGCGCCGGTCCGCCGGTTTTCCGTTGCTGCCGACAGCACGGGCCGGACCGATCCGGAGGCGGTCGCCGCGGCGCTCGGGGCCGAGGGGTTGAACAACGTTCTCGTCGAGGGCGGCGGGCAGGTGGCTGCGAGCCTGATGCGCGCCGGTCTTGCCGACCGGCTCTACTGGTTCCGCGCCGGCCTCGTGCTGGGCGGCGATGCCCGGCCGGCCGTCGGCGCTCTCGGCCTCGACCGGGTCGCCGACGCCGGGGGATGGCGCTTGCGCTCGCGCAAACCCTGCGGCGGCGACCTGCTGGAGACCTGGCATCGCGAGCGGGAGGCGGGCGGCAGCCCGGCGCAGTATCGCCCATGTTCACCGGCATCGTAACCGATATCGGCTGCATCCGCAGCCGCGCGCAGCCGGCGGGCGGCGACACGCGGTTCGAGATCGAAACCGGCTACGACACTGCCGGAATCGCCATCGGGGCGTCTATCGCGTGCAGCGGAGTCTGCCTGACGGTGATCGAGACCGGGTCAGGCTGGTTTGCCGTCCAGGCTTCGGACGAGACCCTGTCCTGCACGACGCTCGGCGACTGGCGCGCAGGCCGGCGCATCAACCTCGAGCGGGCCCTGCGGGCCGGGGACGAACTCGGCGGGCATATCGTTGCCGGCCATGTCGATACCGTGGGCCGGGTGGAGGCGCGCGACCCGGCATCGGGCAGCGAGGTCTTCCGTTTCGCCGTCGACCGGGCGTTCGGCCGCTACATCGCACCGAAGGGCTCGGTCGCCGTGGACGGCGTCTCGCTGACGGTCAATGCGGTGGAAGACGGCGCCGGCACGCGGTTTTCCGTCAACCTGATTCCGCACACGCTGGATGTGACGACCTTGGGCGATTTGCAGCAGGGCGGCGCGATCAATCTGGAAGTGGACCTGATGGCGCGCTACGTTCAGCGCATGTTGGCCCTTGAACCGGCGAGCGGGGAGTCCTCGGCGTGAGCGTTCGCGACCGTCTGAGCGTGGTTTCGAAGCAGGACGTGCGCCGCGCGGCCGACGACCTCGCCTTCCTGTCGCCGATCGAGGAGATCATCGAGGACGCGCGCAAGGGCAAGATGTTCATCCTGGTCGACGATGAGGACCGGGAGAACGAGGGCGACCTGGTCATCCCGGCAGAGAAGGCGACGCCGGAGACGATCAATTTCATGGCCAAGTTCGGCCGCGGCTTGATCTGCCTCGCCATGACGGGCGAACGGGCGGCCCATCTCGGCCTCCAGCTGATGCCCCAGAAGAACAACAGCCGGTTCTCGACGGCGTTCACCGTTTCGATCGAAGCGCGGGAAGGGGTGACGACCGGCATCTCCGCCCATGACCGGGCGCACACCATCGCGGTCGCGATCGACGAGGAGTCCGACGCCAGCGCGATCACGACGCCCGGCCATGTCTTCCCGCTGGTCGCGCGCGACGGCGGCGTGCTGGTGCGCACCGGGCATACCGAAGCGGCTGTCGACCTGGCGCGCCTCGCCGGCCTGCACGCCTCCGGCGTGATCTGCGAGATCATGGACGAGGACGGGTCGATGGCGCGCCTGCCGCAGCTTGTGGCCTTCGCGCAGTTCCACGGCCTGAAGATCGGATCGATCGAACACCTGATCGCCTATCGCCGGCGCTTCGACAAGATCGTCGAGCGGGTGGAGGAAGGCGATTTCACGTCCGATTTCGGCGGCGCCTTCCGCGCCATCGTCTACCGCAACCGGATCTCCGGCACGGAGCATATCGCGCTGGTCAAGGGCGATTTCGCCGACGGCGCGCCGGTCATGGTCCGAATGCACGCGCTCAACGTCTTCAGCGATCTCCTGTACCAGGCCGGCACGGGCAAGTCGGGCGAACTCCAGCGCGCCATGCGCATGATCGGCGAGGCCGGCCGCGGCGCCGCGGTGCTGATCCGCGAACCGCTGTCGCTTTCCACATCCGGGATTCTCGGCAATCGCGCGCCGGTCGGCGGCAGCGCCGGCGGACCGCAAGGCGAATTGCGCAATTACGGCGTCGGCGCGCAGATTCTGACCGACCTCGGCATCCGCGACATGCTGCTGCTGACCAACAGCAACCGCACGGTGATCGGCCTCGACGGCTATGACCTGTCGATCAGCGGCCGCATCCCCATACCCAAAACAGAACAATAGCCCAGCCCGTTCGAATGGCCTACCGCCCGCCCCACATCCTCATCGTCGGAGCCCGGTTCTACGGCGATATCGCCGATATGCTGGTGCAGGGCGCCGAGGCGGCTCTGACCGAGGTCGGCGCCACCTGGGAACGGATCGAAGTGCCGGGCACATTCGAAATTCCCGCGACCATCAATTTCGCCCTCGACCGGTTCGACGGGTTCGTCGCGCTGGGCTGCGTCATCCGCGGCGAGACGACCCACTACGACTATATCTGTTCGGAAAGCGCGCGCGGCCTGCAGGAACTCGCACTGTACAAACGTGCGCCCATCGGCTACGGCATCCTCACGACGGAGAACCGGGAACAGGCGGTCGTGCGGGCCGATCCGAAGCAAAAGGACAAGGGCCGGGATGCCGCCGTGGCCTGTTTGCGCATGATCGAGGTGAAGCGTCGCTTCACCGGCACCTGATCCCATGACGGCGGCCCGGGCGGGGACCAGCGGCGCTCCTCCTGAAGCCGGGTCCGGCCGCCCGGCCGTCCGGCGCGCCGACGGTCACCCCGGCGGTCACCCCGACCGGCGGACGCAAGCCCGCATCGCAGCCGTACAGGCGCTCTACCAGCTCAGCGCAACCGACGCCGCCCCGGACGAAGTCGTCGACGAATTCCACCTTCACCGGATGCGGGAGGCCGGTCCGGCCGCGATCGCCGACAAGGCGCTGTTCAGGGAGATCGTCCGCGGCGCCTGCGGCGACCGTGCCGCGCTGAACCGCATGATCGGGGAGTCGCTGTCCGAAAGCTGGACGCTGGAACGGATGGACCGCGTCCTGGTCGCGCTGCTCAATGCCGGGGCCTGGGAGCTGCTCGGCCGGGCGGAAACGCCGGCCCGCGTCGTCATCGCCGAATATGTCGACGTGGCCCGGGTCTTCTTCGACAAGCGCGAGCCGGCATTCGTGAACGGCGTGCTCGATCGCCTGGCCCGAACCTTGCGATCCGGGGAATTCGCCGAAGATCCCAATTCCTCCGATGCGGCGGAAATCGGGAATTTCGCGGAAGGGGCGGACAGGGTTGGGGCGGATAAGGTTGGGGCGGACAGGGCCGGGGCGGACAAGGTTGGGCCGTCAACAGGCGGGGCCGCCGAACCGGAGGCCTGAGGCTGTGGCGGCGCGAACCGTCCGATCGGGCGAATTCGACCTGATCGCCCGCTATTTCAAGCCCCTGGCGGCCGGCCGGGACGGTGCGTTCGGCCTGACCGACGATGCCGCCCTGCTCGGCGTCTCCGACGGCGCCGACCGGATCGTTACGACGGACGCCCTTGTCGAGGGGATCCATTTCCGGCCGGACGATCCGCCCGACCGGGTTGCGCGGAAGGCGCTGCGGGTGAATCTGTCCGATCTGGCGGCAATGGGGGCGGCGCCGGAGGTCTACACTTTGGCGCTCAGGATTCCGGACGAACGGGACGACGACTGGGTTGCTGCCCTGGCACGCGGCCTGGCCGCCGACCAGGCGCGCTACGGCGTCACCCTTATCGGCGGCGACACGGTCGGCGGCGGCGCTGACGGCGACTCGGGGCCGGCAATGCTCTCGGTCACGGCAATCGGCTGCCTCGCGCGCGGCCCGGCGCTGCGCCGCGGCGGCGCGGCGCCCGGCGACGACGTCTGGGTCTCGGGAACGATCGGCGACGGCGGCCTCGGCCTGCGGGTCTGCAAGGGCGAGGCGGCCGGGCTCGACGCCGCACAGCGCCGGTTTGCCATCGACCGCTACCAGCTTCCCGAACCCCGGGTCGAACTCGGCTCCGCCCTCGTCGGCACGGCGACGGCGTGCCTCGACATTTCCGACGGGCTGGTCGCCGACCTCGGCCATCTGGCGCGGGAGTCCGGCCTTGCAGCCGAAATTCTGCTGGCGGACGTGCCATGGTCCGATGCCGCCGAAGCATCCGGCTATCCCGAAATCGAGCGGATTACGGCGGGCGACGATTACGAGCTCGCCTTCACGGCGCCGCCGGACCGGCGCGATGCCGTCAGGGAAGCCTCCCGGACCACCGAAACGCTGGTCTCCCGGATCGGCATTATGCGTCCGGGCTCGGGCGTGCGGGTGCTCGACCGTAGCGGGTCGCCGATTGCCGTTTCGCGGACCGGATGGCGGCATCGCTAGGCGGCCTGCCTGCCCTTGCGCCGCAAAGTTGTCACATTGATAGCCCGAGCCTGTTTCGGCATGGTCCGGCCGCCTCACCGGCGTGCAGCGGCGCATTGTGAATAGTCACTGGAGCGCGTGCACGAGCCGGACCGGCAAGGGCCGAGAGCATTGCCGGAAGCCGCCTGGTCGAGGGTTTCCCGTCTCGCCGGGAAACCCGGAACAGACTTCGCAAAGAGAAGTTTGAAAAGGGGATACTCCTGAAATGGAATGGGTACCGTATTTCGCGCTCGTCTGCGCGCTGCTCGCGGTCGTCTACGGCATTGTCACCAGCCGCACGGTGCTTTCGGCCCCCGCGGGTAACGAGAGGATGCAGGAGATCGCCGCCGCCGTTCAGGAAGGCGCGCGCGCCTATCTGAACCGCCAGTACATGACGATTGCGATCGCCGGCGTCGCGATTGCCGTCATCGTGGCCTTGCTGCTCGGCGTATGGGTCGCCGTCGGATTTGCGATCGGGGCGATTCTGTCCGGCGCAGCCGGCTATATCGGCATGAATGTGTCGGTCCGGGCCAATGTGCGGACCGCGGAAGCGGCGCGCCAGGGCCTGGCGCAGGGCCTGAGGATCGCCTTCCAGGCCGGCGCCGTCACCGGGATGCTGGTGGCCGGGCTCGCCCTGCTCGCGGTCGCCGGCTACCTGTTGATCCTCCAGGGCCTCGGCACGGACCAGCGCGGCCTCGTCGATGCGCTGGTTGCGCTGGGCTTCGGCGCTTCGCTGATCTCGATTTTCGCCCGTCTCGGTGGCGGCATCTTCACCAAGGGCGCCGATGTCGGCGCCGATCTTGTAGGCAAGGTGGAAGCCGGCATCCCCGAAGACGATCCGCGCAACCCGGCCGTGATCGCCGACAATGTCGGCGACAATGTCGGCGACTGCGCCGGCATGGCGGCCGATCTGTTCGAGACCTACGCCGTAACGGTCGTCGCCACGATGGTGCTGGCGCTGATCTTCGGGATGGAGGCCGGCCTGATCTATCCGCTCGCGATCGGCGGCGTCTGCATCATTGCGTCGATCATCGGCACCTATTTCGTCCGCCTCGGCGCCTCGAACAACATTATGGGCGCGCTCTACAAGGGTTTCATCGCGGCAGCCGTCCTATCGCTTGTCGGCATCGCCATCGTCACCGAACTCGTCCTCGGCTTCGACACGGCCTTCAAGGCTGGCGGCACCGCCTTCACCGGCATGGACCTGTTCGTCTGTGCCGTGATCGGTCTGGTCGTCACCGGCCTGATCATCTGGGTGACGGAATACTACACCGGCACGGATTACCGGCCGGTCCGCTCGGTCGCCAAATCTTCGGAGACCGGGCATGCCACGAACGTGATTCAGGGCCTCGCCATCTCGATGGAAGCCACGGCCCTGCCGGCGATCATTATCTGCGTGGCCATCCTGGCGACCTACCTGGTGGCCGGTTTGTTCGGTATCGCCATTGCCGTTACCGCAATGCTTGCGCTCGCCGGCATGGTGGTGGCGCTCGATGCCTACGGCCCGGTGACCGACAACGCCGGCGGCATTGCAGAAATGGCCGAACTGGACGAAGACGTGCGCAACACCACCGATGCGCTGGACGCGGTGGGCAACACCACCAAGGCAGTGACCAAGGGCTATGCCATCGGTTCGGCAGGCCTCGGCGCGCTGGTCCTGTTCGCCGCCTATACCCAGGACATCGCCTACTTCAAGGCGGCGGAAGTGGCCTTCTTCAAAGATGTCGAGGTCAATTTCTCGCTGTCCAACCCGTATGTCGTGGTCGGGCTGATCGTCGGCGGACTGCTGCCCTACCTGTTCGGCGCACTGGGCATGACCGCGGTCGGCCGCGCGGCCGGAGCGGTCGTGCTCGAGGTGCGCCGTCAGTTCAAGGAAATCCCCGGCATCATGGAAGGCACCGGCAAGCCGGAATACGGACGCTGCGTCGACCTGCTGACCAAAGCGGCGATCAAGGAAATGATCGTGCCGTCGATGCTGCCGGTCCTGTCGCCGATCGTTCTGTTCGTGGTGATCTGGGGGATCGGCGGCAAGTCGGCGGCCCTGTCCTGCGTCGGCGCCATGCTGCTCGGCGTGATCGCAACGGGCCTGTTCGTCGCCCTGTCGATGACTGCCGGCGGCGGCGCCTGGGACAACGCCAAGAAATTCATCGAGGACGGCAACCACGGCGGCAAGGGCAGCGAAGCCCACAAGGCCGCCGTGACCGGCGATACCGTCGGCGATCCCTACAAGGACACCGCCGGGCCCGCGGTCAACCCGATGATCAAGATCACCAACATCGTCGCCCTTCTCATGCTGGCGGTGCTGGCGCACTGACCGACGCGCGCTATTCCGACGAAAAGCCCCCGGTGCACCGCGCCGGGGGTTTTTCGAGTTCGGAAGGCCGGGCCGGTTCAGAGCCCGTAGGCCTTCCTGCTCTTTCCGGTTACGGCGCGGCGCCGCACCAGCAGGTCGATCATGCTGTGGAAGAAGCCCGGCTCGCCGGCGTCGGCTTTCGTGGTGCGCGAAATCCGGTCCACCTTGCGCGCATCCTCAAGCCCGTAGGTCCGGATGCGCTTGACCACCTGCTTGTCGTCGAACAGCAGCTCGATCACCTGCTGGGTCTTGACCTCCGGCGCCAGGAAGGCAACCGTCTCTTCCCGCTTGCTGATGTAGTACCAGGTCTTGTTGTCGAAGGCGGAAACGGTCGACGGCGGACCGAGGACGCGCATCACGTCCGACGCCGACGTAACCCCCTGGCGGATGCGGATCATGTCTTCCTGCTCGGCGGCGTTGCCGCGAATGTCGACGCGCGGAGAACAGGCCGCCAGCGCCACCATTGCGCAGAGTCCGGCCGCCAGCAGCGCACGCCTTGCCGTCCAGCGCCTCTGCCCGCCCTGCATGTCTGCCATCGCGCCCTTCCGCTCGTTCTGGCCCGCAACGGGTACCGCTGCCGCGCGACCGGTTCGCCCAATGACTTGCCGGTTGCATCCGGGAAAATACCTGTCGGTATTCGACGATTCGATATGCCGCGCCGGTCGGGGAAGTCAATCGAACCCGCCGCCGCACCGGCCGCCCGGGAGAGGGGAGGCGTAACCGGAAACGCCGCCCGAACCGGGTTCGACCTGGAGCGTGGACCCATGACCCTGCTCGACCGCCTGGAAACGATCTTCGGCACGGACCGGCGCCGCGGCCGCGATGCCGCCCGCACCCTCTATGCCCGTATCGTCGAAGCGGCGCGCCACGATCATTTCTACCGGGCGCGCGGCGTACCCGATACGCTCGACGGCCGTTTCGAACTCGTCGCGCTGCACACCGTCCTGGTCTGCCGCCGCCTGGCCGCCGAAGGCGCGGACGGCGCCGAATCGGGGCAACATCTGTTCGACGTCATGATCGAAGACCTGGACGTCAACCTGCGCGAGCTCGGCGTCAACGATCCGTCGCTCGGCCGGCGGGTCAAGGAGATGGCGCGGGCCTTCTACGGGCGGCGCGACGCCTACGCCGGGGCGCTCGACAGCGGCGACCGGGCCGCCCTGGAACGGGCCGTTGCGCGCAATCTCTACGGTACGCTCGAACCGACGCCGGAAAATGTCGCCTGGGCGGCGGACTATATCGAAGCGGCGGCGCAGGGACTGGACAGCCTGCCTCTGTCCGCCGTCGCGGGGGCCGATGTCCGCTTCCCGGAGCCGGCATCATGACGGGAACGCGCCCCTGGACCGCGGCGACGGTCGATCTTGCCGCCGTGCCGGCCGCAGGCATGTCCGTGCGCCTGTCGGCCGGGGCCGAAGACCGGCGCGCCATCGCCGATCGCCTTCAACTCCCGGCCGTCGAGGACTGTACGGCGACCTTCAGGATCCGGCCCGAAGCCGGCCGTGACCGCACGACGATCGAAGGGCGGCTCACGGCCCGGCTGGTCCGCCGCTGCGTGGTTACGGACGATCCGTTTACGGAGGCGGTCGAGCAGACGGTCGAGTGCCTGGTCGTGGCGGAAGAGCCGGAGGCCCCGGACGACGGCGCGGACGAGCCGGACTGCGAGATTGTCCCGGACGGGGTGGTCGATCTGGCGGAACTGGCGATCCAGTATCTCGCGGTCTCGATGGCAGCCTATCCGCGCGGCCCGGATGCGGACCGGGCCCTCGCCGCCTTCCGCGCCGAAGCGACTTCCGCCGCCGGCGAACCGGACAGCCCATTCGCCGGCCTGGGCGGGCGCCTGGGCATGACGGCGGCGAAGCCGGTCGGTGAGGAAGGCGAAGACGGCGGCGCCTGATCTGCCGGCGCCGGAACTGCCGACGGGTGCGCAGGCGGCGGGCCGGTTGTGCGACCGTTGGTCCTTGTCGCCCAACGGGAAAATCGCTAAGTATCGGCCTCGACAGATACCGCCCCGGCCTGCGCCGGGGCGTCTTTCGTGAGCCGGATCATGGCCGTACCGAAATCGAAAATATCGAAGTCCCGCCGCAACATGCGGCGCGCGCATGACAGTCTCACGGCGGCCAATGTTGCCGAGTGCCCGAACTGCGGTGAGCTCAAGCGTCCGCACCATGTCTGCGCCGCGTGCGGATACTATGGAGATCGAGAGATCATCGACGCGGCGGAAGCCTAGGACTTTTCGGGCGCGCCTGTGCTATCAGTCGGCGACTGAGCGGCCGCCCCGATAATCGGTCGCCGCCGTCGAATTTGAATCGATACGGGCGGAACATTGAGCGAGCGGATCACCATCGCGCTGGACGCCATGGGCGGCGACAATGCCCCCAGGAGCGTGTTGCGCGGCGCGACCATCGCCAAGCGCCGCTATCCTGAGCTCGACTTCCTGATCTTCGGGGACGAAGAACGCCTGGCGCCGATGATGAAGCGGATGATCCGCGTGCGCCGCTCGTCCACGATCATCCACACGCCGGATGTCGTGGCGTCGGACGAGAAGGCGGCGACGGCGCTGAGGAGCGGCCGGAATTCCAGCATGCGCAAGGCGATCGACGCGGTACGGAACGGCGAGGCCGCGGGCGTCGTCTCGGCGGGCAACACCGGCGCGTTGATGGCGATGGCGAAGGTGGTGCTGAAGACCGTGCCGGGAATCGACCGGCCGGCCATGGCGTCGTTCTTCCCGACGCTGCGCGGCGAGACCGCCATGCTGGATCTGGGCGCCAATATCGAATGTTCGGCCGACAATCTGGTCCAGTTCGCCATGATGGGCGAAATGTTCGCGCGCACCGTTCTCGGTTCGCTGCGCCCGACCGTCGGCCTGCTCAACGTCGGCTCCGAAGAGGTGAAGGGCCATGAGGAACTGCGCGAGGCGCATGCAATCCTGAAGGATGGCGGACTCGCCTACAGCGGTTTCGTCGAAGGCGACGACATCGCCGCCGGCACGGTCGATGTGGTGGTCGCCGACGGTTTCAGCGGCAACGTGGCGCTCAAATCCGCCGAGGGCACGGCCAAGCTGGTCAACGAATTCGTCCGCCAGACCTTCAAGAGTTCGCTGCTCGCCGCGATCGGCTATCTCTTCGCCCGCCGCGCCCTGATCAAGCTGCGGGCCCGGGTCGATCCCCGGCGCTACAACGGCGCGACCTTCCTCGGCCTGAACGGCATCGTGGTGAAATGCCACGGCGGATCGGATGCCCTGGGCTTCGCGACCGGAGTCGGCGTGGCGCGCGACATGATCCGCAACGGCTTTATCGACAGGATGGCGGCGGAGTTCCACGGCCCGGCCGCTGCCGGGGCGGACAGGCGGCGCGAACCGGCCGAACCGGAACCGGACGCCGTTATCGGTCTTGGCGCCCGGGCGGTGTCCTCGTCATGACGGGCGCGATCGATGCGGTTGTGACCGGCGTGGGCGCCTACCTGCCTGAAAATGCCGTCAGCAACGCCGATCTTGAATTGCGGATCGAGACGTCGGACGCATGGATTCAGGCGCGCACCGGAATCCGGCAGCGCCACGTCGCAGCCGACGGTGAACTGACCTCCGACCTGGCCCTGCAAGCTGCCCGGGCGGCGCTTGACGATGCCGGGATCGACGGGCCGGAACTGGATCTCATCGTCCTGGCGACGACGACGCCGGATTCGACCTTCCCCGCGACCGCCACCAAAGTGCAGGCGGCGCTCGGCATGACGCACGGCGCGGCGTTCGACGTTCAGGCGGTCTGCGCCGGTTTCATCTATGCGATAAGCGTGGCCGCGAACGCGCTGGCCGCCGGCCAGGCAGCGAAGGCCCTGGTGATCGGCGCCGAGACGTTCACCCGCCTGCTCGACTGGAACGACCGCTCGACCTGCGTCCTGTTCGGCGATGGCGCCGGCGCCGTCCTGCTGGAGAGCCGGCCTTCCAACGGCGCGGACCGGACCGGCGTATTGTCGAGCCATCTGCATTCGGACGGACGCTACTACGATCTGCTGTATGTCGATGGCGGTCCGTCCTCTACCGGCACCACCGGCCATGTCCGCATGCAGGGGCCGGAGGTCTTCAAGCACGCGGTCAACAAGCTGTCGGACGCGGTACGCGAAGCGCTCTCCGCCAACGGTCTGGAATCCGGCGATGTCGACTGGTTCGTGCCGCACCAGGCCAACAAGCGAATCATCGACGGTACCGCGAAAAAACTTGGTATCGATCCCGACCGGGTGATCCTGACCGTCGACCGGCACGCCAACACCTCCGCCGCCTCGATACCGCTCGCGCTTCACCAGGGCGTTTCGGACGGCCGGATCAAGAAGGGCGACCTGGTCGTGCTGGAAGCCATTGGCGGCGGCCTGTCCTGGGGCGCCAGCGTCATCCGCTGGTAGGCGCCGAAATCCCGTCCGCGCGTCGGGCGGCCGCTATCGCATTTGCTCATGATCGGCGACGACACGCCCGCAATCTTTCGCGATCCTCTGCCTGAAGCGGTTGACGTCGCGGTCATCGGCGCCGGTATCGCGGGCACGGCCACGGCCTGGTTCCTGGCGCGGGCCGGCGTGTCCGTCCTGCTTTGCGAAAAGGGACGGGTTGCCGGGGAGCAGTCGAGTCGCAACTGGGGCTGGGTCCGGCAGCAGGGACGGGACGAGGCCGAACTGCCGATCATGATGGAGGCCAACCGCCTGTGGCGCGGCCTCGCGGAACAGACCGGCGAACCCGGCCTCGCCTTCACACCGTCCGGCTGTGTTCATGTCGCCCCGGACCGGCAGAAACTCGCGAAGTTCGAAGCGTGGTGCGAAACCGCCGGACGGCACCAGCTCGATACGCGGATGCTGACCCGGAACGAGGTCGGCGAACTGCTTCCCGGCGTTGCCTGCGACTGGATCGGCGGGATGGCGACGCCGAGCGACGGCCGGAGCGAGCCCGGTCTGGCAGTTCCGGCGCTCGCCCGCGCCGCGCACCGGTCGGGCGTCGCCATCGTCGAATACTGTGCCGTTCGGACCCTCGACCTGGAGGGCGGCCGCCTCGCCGGTATCGTGACCGAGCGGGGCCGGGTCCGTTGCGGCAGTGCCGTGCTCGCGGGCGGGGCGTGGTCCGGTCATTTTGCAGACAACGCGGGTTTCGGCCTGCCGCAGCTTCTCGCCCGCGCCACGGTCATGCGCACCGGGCCGGCCGCTCACGTCGTCCGCCCCAACGTATCGCTGGGCGGCCTCGCCCTGCGCCGGCGCGACGATGGCGGCTACACGGTTGCGACCGGACTTGTCGACCATTTCATCGGGCCGCCGTCCTTCCGCCACGCGTGGCGCTTCCGCCGGCTGTTGAAGCAGTCGGCGCGCGAACTCCGGCTGCTGCCCGCAGCGCCCCGGGGCTATCCCGGCGCTTGGGCTACGGCACGGCGCTGGACCGGGGGCGAGGAATCGCCGTTCGAGCGGGTTCGCGTGCTCGATCCGGCGCCATCGCCTGCGGCCGTCCGGCGTATCCGGGCCCGGTTGCCGCAGCAGGTTCCCGCGCTTGCCGACGCCGGATTGGCCGGGGCCTGGGCCGGCATGATCGACGTGACTCCGGATGCGGTGCCGGTCCTCGGCCCGAGCGACGCGATACCGGGCCTGTGGATCGCAACGGGATTCAGCGGGCACGGATTCGGCATCGGGCCCGCGGTCGGACGGATAACCGCCGATCTTGTGCGCGGACGCCCGCCCGGCCACGATCTCGGCCGGTTTCGCCCGGGCCGCTTCTTCGACGGCAGCGCCATCGTCCCGGGTCCGTATTGAAGCGGCCGGCGCCGGCTGTCCGGCGCGGGATGTGCCGGTTAATTCCGGCCTGCCGCAGATGCCCGGTGCCGCCGGGCGGGCGGAACCGGGCGCGTACGGAAAGAATTCTGGCGATTTTCTTGACCCCTGGTTCCCGGATAGGTTTCGATTTGGCTTCGGGGAAACGCGCACGCTGCGG